>NZ_JBFUFC010000076.1:0-17018 GCF_056403635.1 Microbacterium sp. P2_F9
AAAAGCAGACCCGCCGGTCGCGCAAGGACCCCGTCGAGGCCTGATCCTCACGAAATGTCGAAAGCCCGGTGCGTCACGTGACGCACCGGGCTTTCGGCATCTGTCACTGCTGCGACGCGATGCGCTGGGCGGTCACTCCGAGGAACCGGATGAACGTGGCGATCCAGGCGAACACGAGAGCGAAGACGATGATCTCGAATGCGGTGAGTCCGAAGTAGGTGCTCACGAAGAGCGCGACCGAGAGCACGGTCGCAGCGAGGAAGCCCCAAGACGTGACGAAGAAGGTGCGCGGCATCCCCTTGAAGAGTCTCGGAGCGGCGATCAGCAGGCTCGCGTACACGATCGCCATGCCGGTCGCCGAGAGGTTGTGGATCGCCAGGTTCACGTCCACCGGCACGAGACCGACCCCGGCGAGCATGATGCCCATCACCACGAACAGGACAGACACCGTCCGCGGGCTCTTCGTATTGCCGAGCAGCCCGCGGTCGACCAGCACCCGCATGTCGTTGCCGACGTAGACGGCGAAGGTCGTGACCAGCAATCCGCCGGCGATCAGCGTGCCGTTGAAGACGACGCTCGAGATGGAGTCGAAGGTGCCGAGCTGACTGAAGTGCAGCAGCCACCAATCCGGATCGGTGGTGGTCACCATCGAGGTGAGCACGCCGATCAGCACGAACGCCATCAGCAGCGACGACATGCGCTGCGTCGTCATCCGCGATGAGGACGTGTAGGTGAGGTGCCCGGCGAGGCCGAGGGTGATGGCCAACAGTGTGGCCGACCAGAACGGCACCATCGTCAGTCCAATGAAGGCCAGTCCGAGCACGTAATAGAGCGCGAGCGTCGCGAGCATCGCCAGGATCGTGTGGACCACGACCACCGAGATCGTGTTGACCGTGAACTTCCACGGCGCAAGGGTGAGCCGCCACTCCTGTCCGGCGGAGTGCCGCGAGCGCCAGTAGCCGACGCCGGTGGAGGCGGCGGCGACGACCCCGGCCGATACGGCGGCGAGCTGGCCGAATGAGCCATCGCCCGAAAGGGGGAGGCTCGGCCAGACGTAGGCCGAGACCAGCCCGATGATGAGGCCGAGGATGCCGCTGGCCGCGCCGGTCGACAGCCCTTCGGACATGACCCTCAGAGAGGGCGCGGGGGCTCCCTGCGGCGATGCAGCGGAGGCGGGGTGATCGACCGTGTCGACGGGTTCGGGCATAGCGGAATTGTAAGCTCGCCCAACGCCATCAAGGGCGAGCGGCGTCCGCGTCTTCGAACAGCAGTCCCCACCGCAGTTCCCACGTCTCGCCGGGGGTGAGCCAGCGCAGTCCGAGCCCGGAGTTCAGCGCCTCGCCTGGTGCGGTCATCGGCTCGATCGCGATCGAGAGGGGCTGCCCAGGGTAGCGGTCGGTGGTGAAGACCTGGAGGTAGTCGAAACCCTCCCCCTGCCAGAGGGTGAGCCGGCGTCCGTCCGGCGCCGTCAGGCTCGTCCGCACCAGACCGTCGACGTCGCGTGCGAGCGAACTGTAGGCCATGTCGAGATCGACGTCGCCAACCCGGCGCCCGCCGCGAAGGTCGGTCGCGGCATCCACCGGTCCCTGTGAGATCGGGATCTTCTGGTCGTCGAAGAAGAAGCGCGTCGCACCGGACCCCCGCACCTCGAGGTCGGCGGTCGCCACGTCGCCGATGCACAGGTAGGGGTGGGTGCCGAGCGCCACCGGAGCGTCCGACGCGCCGACGTTCGTGATCCGGTGCGTCGCGGTGAGGGCCATGCCGCTGACGGCATAGGTCACCTCGGTGTCGAGCTGGAAGGGATAGCCGGTCTGCGGGAACACCGTCGCGGCGAGGGAGACGGATGCCTCGTCCTGGGCGATCTCGGTGTACGCGCCGAAGCGCAGCAGGCCGTGCGACGCATTGCCGGTCTGGGGCTCCGTGATGGCGAGCTGACGGGTCTCGCCCCGCTGGGTCCAGAGCCCGCCGCGCACGCGACCAGGCCAGGGCACGAGCACCACGCCGGAAGCGGCCGGCGCCGGGGTGCCGAGCGGGTATCGCGGGACGAGATCCACGCCGTCGACGGTGAAGCCGCGCAGCGAAGCGCCGACCTGGGTGATCGACGCGGTGGCGCGCCCGTCCGGGCTGCGCAGCTCGTACTGGGTGCCGGTGGGGTCGGCGGTGCTGTTCATGTCGGCCTCTCCGGGTCGGGTGCGTGCCGGCCCACGCACCATTGTGGTGCTCCGATGTGTCGCGCGCATTGCGACCGGGCGGTGCCTGGCGGGTGACCTCTCAGGTTGGACCGGTAAGGTTCTAAGGTCGGCTCTGGACACTGCGCTGTGCGCAGATGGGTTTGTGAGTCCAAGGGGCCGATGGTGGGAGCGAATCCGCTCCGACGACCATCAGTGAATGGCCCCCGGCCGACGACAGTCCGGGTTACTCCGTGCCGCTTGTGCGGCCGCGCAGCTGTGCGCGTTTCGAGGAGTGCTGTTCTCACGCAGAACAACCCAGAAGGACACCACCATGCCTAAGAGCAAGAAGCCCGCCGGCGGACGCCCGGCCAAGAACTTCGAGCCCCGCTACGGCGCGAAGACCAGCTACCAGGACCGCAAGCGACGCCCCGAAGGCGAGGCTGCCGCACGCGGACCGCAGAAGCCCGGCAGCAAGAGCCCCGGTCACCGCGGCTACCGCGCCGACGCGCCCGAGGCCCCGGCCAAGAAGCGCTGGAACGCGTCGGATCGCGCAGGCCGCGACGAGTCCCGCGGCATCCGCACCCACTCCGCGAGCGACCGTCCCGCGCGCTCCTATGACGACCGCCCCGCGCGTTCGTACGACAACCGCCCCCCGCGGTCGAACGACGACCGTCCGGCCCGTTCGTACGACAGCCGCCCCCCGCGGTCGAACGACGACCGTCCGGCCCGTTCGTACGACAGCAGCCCCCCGCGGTCGAACGACGACCGTCCGGCCCGTTCGTACGACCGCCCGGTTCGCCAGTCGGGCGATGCCCGTCCGGCGCGGGACTTCGGCACCCGCCCGCCGCGTTCCTACGACGATCGCCCGGCTCGTTCGTACGACAGCCGTCCGCCGCGGTCGAACGATGACCGYCCSGCGCGTTCGTACAGCGACCGTCCGGCTCGTTCGTACGACAGCCGTCCGCCGCGTTCGAACGATGACCGTCCGGCGCGTTCGTACAGCGACCGCCCTGCCCGTTCCTACGACGACCGCCCGCGCCGCGACTCCGCGCCGCAGGCGAACCGCTCGGACTGGAACTCCAAGCCCGAGCGCTCCGCAGCCCAGGAGCAGCACGTCGATGTCGTGCACGAGCGCCTGCAGGCTGAGGCCGTTCAGGCCGAGAACGTCGCCGGCACCGGCTTCGGCGACCTGGGCCTCGGCGACAACATCGTCCGCGCCCTCGCCGATCTGGGTGCACCGACGCCTTTCGCGATCCAGGCCGCGACGATCCCGCCGATCATCGAGGGCAAGGACGTGCTCGCCCGTGGTCGGACCGGCTCGGGCAAGACCATCGCGTTCGGCGCACCTCTCGTCGAGAACGTCCTGCGCTCGCAGGCCGGCCAGCGGCGCGAGTTCGGCCGCAAGCCCAAGGCGCTGATCCTCGCGCCGACGCGCGAGCTGGCGCTGCAGATCGACCGCACGATCCAGCCGATCGCCCGCAGCGTGGGCCTGTTCACCACGCAGATCTACGGCGGCGTGCCGCAGGCCCGCCAGGTCGGTGCGCTCCATAAGGGCGTCGACATCATCATCGGCACCCCCGGGCGCATCGAAGACCTCGTGCAGCAGCGCAAGCTCGACCTCTCCGAGGTGCAGGTCGTCGTGATCGACGAGGCCGACCACATGTGCGAGCTCGGGTTCCTCGAGCCCGTCCAGCGGATCCTCCGCCTCACCGCCGACGGCAGCCAGAAGCTCCTCTTCTCGGCGACGCTCGACCGCGAGGTTGCGTCGCTGGTCGACGAGTTCCTCGTCGAGCCGGCCGTCTACGAGGTTGCCGGTGAAGACCAGGACTCGGGTACGATCGAGCACCGCGTGCTCGTCATCGACCAGCGCGACAAGGCTGAGATCCTCACCTCGCTCGTCGACCGCGACGGCAAGACCCTGGTCTTCGCCCGCACTCGTGCGTTCGCCGAGATGCTCGCCGAGCAGTTCGACGACGCAGGTATCCCCGCGCTCGCCCTGCACGGCGACCTCAACCAGGCCAAGCGCACGCGCAACCTCGAGCGGCTCACGTCCGGTCGGGTAAATGTGCTCGTGGCGACGGATGTCGCGGCACGCGGCATCCATGTCGATGACATCAGCCTCGTGGTCCAGGCCGACCCGCCGGACGAGTACAAGACCTACCTGCACCGCTCCGGCCGCACCGGCCGTGCCGGGGCGAGCGGTCGCGTCGTCACGCTCGTGACTCGCCAGCGTCGCCGCCGCATGACCGAGATGCTCGACCGCGCCGAGATCGACGCGCCCTTCGATGACGTGCGCATCGGCGACGACCTGATCGACGAGATCGCCGGACGCCAGGCGTCCGTCGCGGAGATCACGGCCTAGCCTTCGGACGACTCGAATCGCGCCGGTCCCTTCGGGGGTCGGCGCGTTTCGCTTTTCCTGCCCGCCATCAGAAGGTGTCAGAAGAGCATCGCGGGGGCCGGGGTCGATTCGCGCCGCGCGGTGCTTGCCTGCACCGCTCTGCCGCGCGAAGTGACGATCACCGGCGATCCCGCCAGGCCGGGCACTGCGGAGCGGCGCTGGCCMTCCTCTTCGGAGTGCCCGTCGAGCCCGTGCACCCGCACGAGCGGGCGCACCCGTTTGGCGAGCCACGCACGGTAGGCCTTCGGTGCCGTCGCCGACATCCCCGGATACAGCCCGAGATACGACGAGACGAGCTCCGGATGCTCGCGCTCGAGCCACTGCATGAACCAGCCCTTCGCACCGGGCCGCAGATGCAGCGCGCCGTAAACGACCCGGACCGCCCCGGCATCCTTGATCCGCCGCAGCGCATCGTCGATCGCCGCGACCGAATCGGTGAGGTGGGGGAGGATCGGCATGAGGAACACCGTCACCTCGAAGCCCGCCTCGGTCGCCGCTCGCACAGTATCGAGCCGCGCCGACGCGGTCGGCGTGCCCGGTTCGACCGACTTCTGCAGGGCGTCGTCGAACACCGCGATCGACATCGCGATCGAGACGGAGACGGATGCCGCGGCCTCGCGCAGCAGCGGAAGGTCTCGGCGCAGCAGCGTTCCCTTCGTGAGGATCGAGAACGGCGTGCCCGCGTCGGTCAGCGCCGACACGATCCCCGGCATGAGCCGGTAGCGTCCCTCCGCACGCTGATACGGGTCGGTGTTCGTGCCCAGCATGACCGGATCGCGCTGCCAGGAGCCGCGGGCGAGCTCGCGGCGGAGCACCCCGGCGACGTTGATCTTGACGACGATCTGCGAGTCGAAGTCGTGCCCCGCGTCGAGGTCGAGGTATTCGTGGGTCGCCCGGGCGAAGCAGTTGTGGCTGATGACGCCGTTGGCGATGAAATCGCCGGTGCCTGTCGTGATGTCGACCATCTCGATGTCATGCCCGAGATCCTCGATACTCACAACCCGGAGGTCGGCGACCGTCTTGACCGCAGTGCCCACGATGTCGATCTTCCGGGTGATCGCTGGCTCGGTGATTCGGAAGAATCGCTGTCGCATGGGGAGTCCACCTGACACGCGGACGTTGCGAACACCGTTCGCGTTCACCGGCTCGACGACGTGAGACAAACCGTGCGCGGTGAGGGCCTCGCCGATCAGCCGGAGCACCTCCGGATCTTTGTTGCTGATCCGAAGGATGCCGCCCGAGTGAGAGCCTTCCGCATCGAAGATTCCCGCCAGGAACCCCGCATGCCAGGCATGGGTCCGCAACCGCGGGACTGTGATGATCCTTTCGATCGCGTCCACGTCCGCTCGACGTGCGGAGTGGATCGCGGTCATGGCGCGTCGCGTCGCGGTGGCCGTCGTGAAAGGTCGTGTGTCGGTGGCTATCCCCTMGTCGGCGAGAAGTTGTCGGGTTCGATCGAGTGCCTCAACGTCGGCCAGCGCGAGCCGGAAGCGATGGATCGCCCTTGTGCGAACAAGATCCGTATACGAGCGATGGAACAGCATCCCGTCGCCGCGGATCATGCCAGAGAGGTAACCCCGCCGATAGTCGCCGCCGAGATGAGGGCCGAGGACGGCGCGACCGCCGAGGCCGAAACCCATCAGTCGGTTGTTGGTGGTGAGGTACGGCCGCTGATCTGCTCCACCCATCGCGCCTTTGACATGCTTCCACCCGCGTTCAGTGAGGAAGCGGTGGTCACCGCTCGCGACGAGTTCCGTTCCGTCCGCGAGAGTGACGCGGTAAGCGCGCTTGCGTGTCGCCCACTTCGCCGCGACGTGCGTCCGGACGTAGCGACGGTAGTCGCCACGCTGCTCCGTTCCGATGATCTCCTGACCGATCGTGAGCTCGTCGATGCGCCGCTGCCGACCGTCCGCGCAGAGCACCAGCGTGTCGGGACCTACGCAGTAGGAGCAAGCATGACTGCATCCGCGATACGGGTTCACCGTCCAGTCGAACGGCATCGCGGAGGCCCCAGGCACATGATTGAGGGCGCTCTTGCTCATCACCTCGTGGAACGTCATGCCGGAGAACTCGGGCGTCGTCACCGATCGCACCAGTCCATTGAGCTGTTCCATGCCGGGCAGGGCCGCGGCATCCGCCACTCCCAGTTCCTGACCTTGCCATCGCACCATCCCATGAGAACAGACGTACGAATGTGTGTCAAGCAGAATAGAACAAAAAGACGATTAGAATGCCGCGAATCGGTCATGCCTGAATCCGTCGCGGCAACTCGGGGGAGAATGGCTGAGTGACGGCACCCGGACCGCACGCTCCGCCCACGAGCCGTCGCGCGGCTCGCGAGCCGCGCGACGACACTGGTGCGCCCGAACGGCAGGCGGACGCGGCGAACTCCGACTCGTCTGCGGCGAACTGGGACGACCTTCCGGAATGGGTGGGAGCAACGTCACCCGCTCCGGTGCCCGCGCGCCACCGCTCGAACTATGTTCCGGCGACGGGGCCGGCTCCCGGCGTTGAGAATGCCCGGGAGACCCCGGACGGGGCGACCCGAACGCCGGCGACGCCGACTGCAACCGGCCTGACCCGTCGCGAGCTCCGCGCGCGGGAGGCCGCTGTGCCAGCCGCCCCAGCACAGCAGCACAACCGCACAGAAGAGCCCCCGGCCACCACCGGCCCGACCCGTCGGGAGGTGCGTGGGACCGAGCTGCTCGAGTCCGACGTCACGCCGGCCCGGCATCTGCGCACCCGGCGGGCGGCATGGATCCGGGCGGGGTTCGGTCTTGTCGCCGCTGCCGCGCTGCTGATCGGCGGCACGATGGCCATCACGGCGGCGGTGACGACGCCCATGAAGACGACCGCCACCCGAACCGTCGCCGACGAGCCTGATCCCGTCCCACTTCCCGAGTCGGTGGCGGCGATTCCCGCTCCGTCGTCGTCCGCGGTTCCGGCGCTGGTCGATGTCTGTGCGAACCCGGAATTCGTCGCCGCGATCGGCGCGGGCGACGATACGACCGCGCTCGCGCTCGCCGGGGGTGCCGAGCCGTTCCGGGCCACGGTGGCGGCGGGCACGGCACCGTGCGTTCCCCTGGACGACCCGGCGCACGTTTGGGTGCTTGTCAACAAGACCCGGCCGTACGACCCGATCGACTACCGGCCGTCGCCCCTGGGCGCGCCCGCAGCCGTGCGCGACATCAGCGGCGGATCGCTTCGCACGGATGCCGCAGCCGCCCTCACCACGATGGTCGCAGCCGCGAAGACCGCCGGTGCGGGCGAGATCGCGCTCGACAGCGGGTATCGGTCCTACCGGACGCAGCAGTCGACCTACGGAGCACAGGTGTCGGCGAATGGGCGGGCGCACGCCGACACCGTCAGCGCGCGGCCCGGCTACAGCGAGCACCAGTCCGGACTCGCTGCCGACGTCACGGCCTGTTCGGGCGGCTGCGTCGGGCTCGAGAGCTTCGCCGGCACGGCGCAGCAGCAGTGGGTGGCCGCGCACTCGTGGGAGTTCGGGTGGATCGTCCGTTATGAGGACGGGTACACCGACATCACCGGCTACTCGCCGGAGCCCTGGCATCTGCGCTACGTCGGCCCCGAGCTCGCGGCGGAGTATCACGCGGGCGCCTGGCACACGCTCGAACAGTTCCTCGGCATGCCCGCGGCGCCGGACTACGTCGGCTGAGCCTGCGCGCGACCGAGGTGGCGGCATCCGCAGTCCGTGATACCGAGTACCGTTATAGGTGAGATGCAATGTCATCCGCCGCGCGATCGTCCGGGTCTTCCTGGTCTGTAATCGCCGGGCAGACTTCAACGAGGAGGGGCGCATGGAGCGCGACATCTACGACGAGGACCACGAGGCGTTCCGCGACGTCGTCAAGGAGTTCATCAAGCGCTACGTGACGAACGAGGCGCGGGAGCGGTGGGATGCCGCGGGCGAGGTCGATCGTGCGACCATGCTGGCCGCAGGCGAGTCGGGCCTCATTGGACTCTCGGTCCCAGAGGAGTTCGGCGGCGCCGGGATGCTTCAGGACTACCGCTTCCGCGCCATCGTCAACGAAGAGGTGATCCTCGCCGGCGCAGGCTCGCTCGCCGGCGCCTTCGGCATCCAGGACGACCTCGCCATCCCCTACCTCGTGCACATGGGCACGCAGGAGCAGAAGGAGAAGTGGCTCCCCGGCATGGCGACCGGCGAGATCCTCGGCGCCCTCGCGATGAGCGAGCCCGGCGCGGGCAGCGACCTCCGCGGCATCAAGACCACCGCCAAGCGGGTCGAGGGCGGATACATCGTCAATGGCGCGAAGACGTTCATCTCGAGCGGCAAGACCGCCGATGTCATCGTCACGTTCGTCAAGACCGGCGAGGGCAACAAGGCGGATGCCTTCAGCCTGCTGCTGATCGAGAACGGCATGGCGGGCTTCGACCACGGCAAGAAGCTCCACAAGATGGGCTTCCAGGGCCACGACACCGCCGAGCTGTCCTTCAGCGACGTGTTCGTTCCGGAAGAGAACCTGATCAGCGGCAAGGAGGGCCAGGGGTTCATCCAGCTGATGATGAACCTGCCGCTCGAGCGCCTCTCGATCGGCATCGCGGGCGCCGCCGCGGCCGAGGCCGCGCTGAAGTGGACGCTGGCGTACACGAAGGACCGCGAGGCCTTCGGCGAGCGGATCATCGACTTCCAGAACACCCGCTTCAAGCTGGCCGAGGTCGCGACCACGGTCGACGCCCTGTGGGCGTACATGGACCGTGCCCTGCTCGCCTACAAGGACGGCAAGCTCTCGGCTGTGGAGGCCGCGAAGGTCAAGTTCTGGGCGACCGAGCGCGAATGGGATGTCATCGACGTCTGCGTGCAGCTGCACGGCGGCTACGGGTACATCACCGAGTACCCGATCGCCCGCGCGTTCCTCGACGCGCGCGTGCACCGCATCTACGGCGGCACGAACGAGATCATGCGCGAAATCGTCGGCCGCGAGCTCGCCAAGCGCTGACTTCGCGACGAAGCGCGGATGCCGCGGCCTGAGGCCCATCGAGGGCCCGGGTCGCGGCATCCTTTGGTCCGCGGGCGGCGGATTCGGGGTCAGTTGGGCGCTACGACAGCAGTTTGCGCAGGTAGACCAGCTCCACCGCGGGCAGCGCGACCCGATGCGTTTCCACATAACCCTCGCGTTGGTACAGGCGAAGATTCGCGACACTGAGCGCTCCGGTGAAGAGCTCGGCCTCCGCGGCATCCGATCGCGCCTCGACGGCTTGGAGCAGCCGGGTTCCGATTCCCCGACCCTGCAGATCGGGGACCACCGCGAGGCGTCCGATTCTCAGCACATCTCCGACCGATCGCGCCCTGACGGAGCCCACCATCCGCGATCCGACCAGCGCCACGCAGCCGCTGTTCGTCGCGAGTTCCGCTTTCAGCTCGTCGAACGTCTGGGTGAGTGCCGGGGTGTCGAGCGTGTCGTAGAGAATCGCCTCCTCGATGAAGGCCGCCCGCTGGAGGGTGAACACCTCGGCCGCATCGGTGACGACAATGGGGCGGATCCGAACATCGAGCAGCTCCTCAGAAGAGGTCGCGCCGCTCACCGGGTCTCCTGCCGCCGGGTTGCGACGTAGACCGTGTTCGATGAGGTGCCGCCGGTGAGGCGGTTGGCGAACGTCACGACGTGCGCTGCGCTGTCGTCGAGGACCGAGGAGAGCGTGGTCATGAAGTCGGCGTCGGGGGGATCGTCCGACCACAGCGCGAAGACGCCCCGGTCGGCGAGGTGCTGGGCGAGGGATTCGAGTCCGGTCGCGGTGTAGAGGTCGGCGTGACTCGGATCGAGGGTGTGACGTGGGGAATGATCGACATCGAGCAGGATGGCGTCGTACCGGACATCCTCTGGCGCGGGCGGCCGGCGCACCACGGCGAAGAAGTCGTCGTGGACCAGCGTGACCCGCGGATCCCGCACCAGCTGCGCGGACACCGGGAGGAGTTCGCGCTCATGCCACCCGATGACCGCGGGGAGCGCATCGATCACATCCAGCCTGCGCACGCGGTCATCGTGCAAGGCCGTCGCGGCCGTGTAACCCAGGCCCAGCCCTCCCACGAGCACGTTCAGGTCGGCGCCTTCGACCGCAGCGAGGCCCAGTGTCGCGAGCTCCTCCTCGGCGACGGTGAACAGGCTCGACATCAGGTACTCGTCCTTCAGCTTCACCTCGTAGATCAGCTCACCCGTCTCCGCGTCGGCACGCCGGCGGAGGGTCAGTTCGCCCATCCGCGTCTCTTGCCAGTCGAGCTCTTCGAATCGAGCGATCATGTAGGGTCCCTTTTCAATTCCTCGGCGAGCATCACGATGATGCCGCTGGGTCCGCGGACGTAGGTGAGCTTGTAGATGTCCTGGTAGGTGGCCACGCCGCGCAGCGGCAGGCAGCCGTGCCTCGCAGCGATTGCCAGCGCCTCGTCGATGTCGTCGACCGAGAAGGCGACGCGGTGCATGCCGATCTCGTTGGGACGGGTAGGTTCTGTCTCGATCGCCTCCGGGTGGAGGTACTCGAAGAGCTCGAGGGTGCCGAGTCCGTCCGGGGTCTGCAGCATCGCGATGTTGGCGTGGTTGCCGTCTAGACCCACCGCGGTGTCGGTCCACTCGCCACTGACCGTGTCGCGACCGATCACCGTGAGACCGAGGTCGGTGAAGAAGGCGATCGTCGCGTCGAGGTCGCGAACGGCGATGCCGACGTTCTCGAGTTTGATGGCCATGGGTTCCTCCTAGGGGCGAGGCTACCCGCCGACCCGAATCGTCGTCACGACGAGTGGAACGCCAGCCTGCGCCCCAGCGGCGAAATCGGCCTACGCTGTGGATGTCGCTGACCGAAGGAGCCGCCGTGTCCACTCCCAACGAGCACTCCCCGGAGCATCACATCCCCGGCCCAGATGAGCCGAGCGTCCCCGAGCTCGAGGTCGACGAGAACATCGCGCCGCGCCCGGAGGAGGAGATCGCCGACGTGCTGCGGTCGACACCTGACGTCGCAGACCACAGCCGGCATCCGGAGTGATGGAGGGTCCCCGTCGGGGCCGGGCAGCTGATTGGTCGTCCTATCCGTGCTGATGCAGGATGGAATCTCTTCACTCATCAACGGGGCAGTATGACGACGCAGGATCGATCGCCGGATGAGCTTTCCGACTTCGCGGAGCTGATGCGGCACGAGGAAGAGTTCCCCGATCACGCGCCACAGTTCGAACCCAAGGCGCGACGTGCCCGCCGGCGCCGGGGCCTGATCATCACCTCGGTCGTGATCGCGGTCGTGGTCGGCGCGCCCGGAGGCTACGTCGGCTGGGCTCTGAACGCGCCGCTGAGCGCACCGGTCGTCGCATCGCAGGCGCCGCATGCGCCGGTGCAGGATGCCGCCGCGATCGTCCTCCCCGTGGATGGCGCCTCGGCGATCAGCATCTCCGGAGCCGATGAGTACCTCGGCACCACGGCAAGCGGCATCTGGACCAGCAGCGGCACCAACGATCCTCGCCCGATCGCGAGCATCAGCAAACTGATCACCGCGCTCGTGGTCCTCGACGCGAAGCCGCTAGCGGGCGCCGACGATCCCGGACCCACGATCACCTTCCACAAGGCCGACCACGACCTCTACGACAAGTACTACGTGATGGGCGCGAAGATCGCCGCGATGCCGACCGGCAGCGCGATGTCGCTGCGCGACGCCCTCGCGACGATGCTGATCCCGTCGGCGAGCAACTATGCCGAGGCGGTGTCCACCTGGGCGTTCGGGTCCCAAGGCAGGTTCCTCAGCGCGGCGCGGCAGTGGCTCTCCGCGCACGCTCTCACCGGCACCACGATCGTCGAGCCGACCGGCATCAGCCCTCGCAACACGAGCACTCCGAGCGACCTCATCGCCATCGGAAAGCTCGCTGCCGCGGATCCAGCGATCGCGCAGATCGCCGCGACTTCCTACCTGGAACTCAGCGGCCCCGGCGGAATGTCCAACACCAACGATCTGCTGGGCCGCGACGGGATCACGGGGCTCAAGACCGGCAATCTGGGCGACGGAAACTACAGCCTGCTGTACACGGCATCCCTCGATGTCGGAGCGGCTCAGCCGCTGAGCGTCACCGGAGTGATGCTCGGCGGCTACTCCCGAGCCGCTGTCGACGAAGTCGTCCTCACTCTGCTGCACAGCATCCGCGATGGCTTCCACTCCGTGCAGCTGGCGACAGACGGCCAGGAAGTCGGCACCCTTACGACACCCTGGGGCTCGACCGCGCATTTGGTGCTGGGCGACGGCGCCTCGATCTTCACGTGGTCGGACACCCCGATCACCGTGACGACGGACACGACGACGCCCACGACCTACAAAGATGGCGAGGTCGTCGGGACTGTCACATGGACGGCCGGGCCGAACACCGTGACAGCAGACGTCGAAATCGAGGGGAGCATCATCCCGCCGACTGAGTGGTGGCGGCTCACCCACCCATCCGAACTCGGCTAGGCCGGCGTAGCGTGGCGGGGATGAGACACGGAATCGTCATCCTGCCGCAAGAGAGCTGGCCCATGGCAGCGCGTCGGTGGCGCCAGGCCGAGGAGTACGGGTTCGATCACGCATGGACGTACGACCACCTGTCCTGGCGGAGTCTCGCGGATCAGCCGTGGCATGCGACGATCCCGACCCTGACGGCCGCGGCGACCGTCACGGACCGCATCGGTCTCAGGCTCTTCGTCGCGAGCCCGAACTACCGGCATCCGGTGCCGTTCGCGAAGGAGCTCGCGACGCTGGACGACATCGCGGGCGGACGCGTGCTGGTCGGTGTCGGGTCGGGGGGAACCGGCTTCGATGCGTACGTTCTCGGTCAGACGGAGCTCACCCCGCGCCAGCGGCACGAGAGGTTCGTCGCGTTCGTCGACGCCCTGGATGCGCTGCTGCGATTCGAACAGCCCGGCTCGGGCGGGATCTCGTTCCCCGGCGACTGGTTCGTCGCGCACCAGGCGCGGATGGTCGGCGCACCCGCGCGGCAGCCCCGGATGCCGCTGCTCATCGCCGGCAACGGGCCGAAGGCCATCCGGCTCGCTGCACGAAAAGGCGAGGGATGGGTGACCACCGGCGGGAGTGAAGACGATCGCGAGGAGTGGTGGTCGGGGATAGCCGCTCTCGCCGCGCGGTTCGACGCCGAGTACGAGGCATCCGGTCGTTCGGAGGATGTCGCCCGCATTCTGTCGATCGACATCGAGTCCGACTACTCGCTCGCGAGCGCCGCAGCGTACGAGGACGCCGTGGGCCGCGCGGAGTCGCTCGGCTTCACCGATGTGGTCGCGCACTGGCCGCGGGCGGAGGGGATCTACGCCGGAGAGGAGTCCGTCCTCGACGAGATAGCTGGCTTGCTCTCCAACTCGCGCTAGCGATCGGCCGCGCGGCCGCCGCTGATAATGAGGTGGTGGAGCCGTGGGAGATGCGCGAGTGGTACGCCGAATTTCTCGACGCGTGCAACCGGCACGACCTCGACGCGATCCGCTCCTTCGTCGATCCTGCGGTGCGGCGTGCGCACCTGCCGGGCGGCGCCGATGCGTGGGTGGCCGACATGGCCGACCTGTTCCGCGCGTTTCCCGACTGGCGCTGGCGTCGCATCCAGCTGGTCGTCGAGGACGATCGTGTCGCCGCCCACCTGCGCGCCAGCGGTACACACCTCGGGGAGTTCCGCGGTATCGCGCCGACGCGACGACACGCGAACGTCGCCGAGTTCGCGATGTACCGCGTGACAAAAGGGCGCATCGCGGAGTTCTCCGGGAACACCAGCAACGTCGAACTCCTCGCCCAGCTCGAGGGATGACGGGTTCTGAATCACACTGTCAGTCATGAGTGAACCGAAGACGAAACCGACGGATGCCGATGTGCACGAGTTCCTCGAGGCCGCCGCGACGCCCCGCCGACGTGAGGAAGGGCTGCGGCTCGCCGAGATCTTCGGCGAGGTCACTGGTGTGGACCCGGTCATGTGGGGACCCACGATGGTGGGATATGGCAGCTTCCGCTACATCTCCCGCGCCAACCCGCGCACCCGCGGGAACTGGTTCAAGACGGGGTTCTCGCCGCGCAAGGCGCAGCTGACGTTCTACGGTCTGAACGACCTTCCGGAGGCAGAGGCGCTTCTTCCGAAGCTGGGCACGTACACGCAGGGCGTGAGCTGCGTCTACGCCAGGAAGCTCGACGACCTCGACCTCGACGTGCTGCGCCAGCTGATCGCGATCGCGTGGACGCGACAGGACGACACCGAGCCCACGCGGTGAACATGCGCGGACTCCCGCGCTACGGTCGAAGGTGTGACCCGCCGCATCGAACTGACGCTGCACAAGCCCTGGTTCGCGCTCTATGCCTGGATCAAGCCGACGCTCGTCATCGCGGGGCGCGGTCAGCCGGTGCAGTGGGGCCTCGGCACCTGGCAGGTTCCCGCCGACCAGCCGGTGGTGCTCGGCGTGTTCCTTTTCAACCGCCTATGGCGGTTCGGCCAGGCCGAGTTCGTGCTCGAACCGACCCACCCTCCGGCGCTGGAGTACCGGGCGCCCGCGCTGCCCTTCCTCCGTGGTCGGATGCGCCTCCAGGGGTAGTGGATCGCTGTCCGCGGCGCGGAATACGCTGGCATCGTGGCCACTCTTGATGACCTGCGCCGCATCGCTGCCAGACTGCCTGGCAGCGAAGAGCGTGCGACGACCGGTGGCGCCGCGTGGTTCGTGCGCCGCAAGCTGTACGCGTGGGAGTGCCAGCCGTGGCCGAGCACGCCTGCAGACATCCGCGAGATCCTCGAGGCTGAACTCGTCGTCGGCGTGAAGGTCGCCGACCCCTTGGACACGCTGGCCCTTGTCCAGATGGCGCCGGACGTGTTCCTGCGCACGTCGACGACGTGGGGCGAGCCGAAGATCGCGTTCCGCATGGCCGGCATCGACGACGACCATCTCGCCGAACTGGTGATGGATGCGTGGCGGGTCCAGGCGCCGAAGTATCTCCAGGCTGAACTCGACGCCGGCTCGTAGCAGCAGTCAGGCGCCCTTTTCGATCCAGTTCACCGGGAGGAACGGGCTGTAGACGTAGACGATCTTGTCTCCCTTGCGGTCGATCTCGATCGTTCCGCTGCCCGCCTTCATCGCGGTGACGATCTGAGACCGGACGGTCGCCCACACCACGGGATCCGTGAAATGGAACTTCGCGTTGTAAGGACTGATCCCGATGTAGAGGGTGACGTCAGTGGCCATGCACGCACCCTATCGGGGCAGCGTCACGCGCAGCTGAAGCCCACCCTGCGCTCGGTCTCGAAAAGTTGTTTGAAAACTTCTTCTGATCAGGACAATCTCGTGGTCGGAATGTCGGTGGCCCTCGGCAGAATTGGGGTATGAAGGACCTCATCGATCGTCTCGAAGCACTCGACGCGATGGTCGCTGAGGTCGTGTCCGAGGCTGTGACGAGCGGCGCTTTGAGGATCGCCGACGAGGCCGATGTCGTCCACCTGCTCGCGACGACGGCGCGGGTCGGCCGGCGGATCGACGGCGTGTTGGTCGAGGCGGTCGGCGAGGTGGAGGCGCGGTCGTCTTCGGGTGATCGGGACGATCGGATGACGACCCGGTTCGGCTGCCATGACGTCAGCGAACTGGTGGAGCGGGCCACGCTGTGCTCCCGGTCGTCGGTGTCGCGGCTGCGCCGCGCCTCGAGTGCGGTGCAGCGTGAGGTGTCGCTCACCACGGGTGAGCTGCTGGAGCCGGCGCTCCCGGGTATGCGGACGGCGCTGTGCGAGGGGCTCGTCGGCGTCGACGGGCTGGTCGCGGTCGCCGGTCCGCTGCTGTCGGCGGGGTCGCGGATCTCCCGGGAGGGGCTGCTCGCCGCCGACGCGGCACTGGCCGCCGCGGCGCGCGGTGAGGGTCCGGATGGTGGGCCGCCCATGGGCGCCGACCTGCTGCGGGTGCAGGCGCAGGCATGGTCGATCGCGCTGGATCAAGACGGCGCCGAACCGCGGGAGCGGATGACCGAGCGCAAACGCTCGTTCACGCTCGGGTCTCCGACCGACTGGGGGGTCCCGTGCCGGGGGAACCTGATGCCCGAGGTGGCCGCGCAGCTGCAGATGATCTTCGACGCGCACAGCAACCCGGCCTACCACGGCGTCCGGTTCGCCGAAGAGTYCCCCGGCGACGGGGAGCCCGATGACGCGGTGGTTCCGCGCGACTTCCGGACGCGSGCGCAGCAGCAGCACGACGCGCTCGCGAGYGCCCTGTCGGTCGCGGCSTCCAGTGGKCTGCTGCCCACGATCGGCGGCGCCGCCCCCACCCTGATCGTGTCCGTCCGCGAAGAAGACGCCCAGCGCGGCACGGGATACGCGCACGCGCAGGGCTGCGACCTGCCGCTCGGGATGGCGGCGGCGCTGCATGTCGGCTGCGCCGGCACCATCCAGCGGATCACGTCCCGGGACGACGGCCGCATCGTCCGGATCGGCATCGAAGAGCGCG
>NZ_JBFUFC010000077.1:0-16906 GCF_056403635.1 Microbacterium sp. P2_F9
GCTCTACCTGGAACGCCGGATCAGCAAGGACAGCGCCGATGGCGAGACCGTGTATGGCTGACACCCGGTCCCTGAGCTTGTCGAAGGGTCCGGAGTCGCATCGGACGCTTCGACAAGCTCAGCGACCGATGCTCGCTCAACGACCGGCGGGGAACCGGTCCCTGAGCTTGTCGAAGGGCCGCTGATGGTCCGCGGATTCCATCGCGCGGCCGCGCACACCAACCGCTACGGACGCTACGCCGGCGGGCCGGATCCGCTCGCTCCGCCGGTGCCCGTCCAGGAGGCACTGGAGGCGATCGGGCTCGATGTGATGTCGGGCACCTCCGCCGAGCGCGCGATGCGCGAGTACCTGCGCCGCGGCTCCCGTGACCGGCTGGGCCTCGACGACCTAGCGCGGCGCGTGCGTGAGCGGCGCGCCGAACTGGTCTCTCGGCATCGTCTCGACGGCACCCTGGAGGAGGTGCGGCGGCTCCTCGACCACGCCGTGCTCGAAGAGCGCAAACGCCTCGCCAACGACGTGGACCTGGACGACGACGCCCGTGAATTCGCCGAGATGCGGCTCGAGAACCTGCCCGACAGCACCGCGGCCGCCGTGAACGACCTGACCGACTACGAGTGGCACAGCCCCGCGGCGCGTGCCGATTACGAGCGCATCAAAGAGCTGCTCGGGCGTGAAATGCTCGACCAGCGGTTCGCGGGCATGAAGAACGCTCTCGAGAGCGCGACGGATGCCGATCGCCAGGCGATCCGCGACATGCTCAGCGACCTCAACGACCTGCTCGAAAAGCGTCGGCTCGGAGAAGACACTGCGGAGGACTTCGACGAGTTCATGCAGAAGCATGGCGATCAGTTCCCCGAGAATCCGCAGAACCTCGACGAGCTGCTGGACACCCTCGCCGAGCGCTCGGCGGCGGCCCAGCGGATGCTCAACTCGATGACTCCCGAGCAGCGGGAGGAGCTGGCAGGCCTCGCCGCGCAGGCGTTCGGGTCGCCGGAGCTCATGCAGTCGCTGTCACGGCTCGACGACAACCTTCGCTCGCTCCGACCTGGCGAGGACTGGAGCGGCTCGGCATCCTTCTCCGGCGAAGAGGGCGTCGGTCTCGGCGAGGCGACCGGCATCATGCAGGATCTCGCCGACCTCGACTCCCTGTCGGATCAACTGGGTCAGTCGTATCCGGGTGCGCGCATGGACGACATCGATGTTGATGCGCTCGGGCGGCTCGTCGGTGACGATGCCGCCGTCAGCGCGCGCGCCCTGCGCGACCTCGAGCAGGAGCTGAAGGACACCGGGATGCTGCATCGTGCGTCCGACGGTGCGCTCCGGCTCACCCCTCGGGCGATGCGGCAGCTGGGCCGTGCGCTGCTGCGCGACATCGCGACACGGCAGTCCGGGCGCATGGGCCGCCGCGAGACGCGCAACGCCGGCGCCGCGGGCGACCTCACCGGCTCCACTCGGGAGTGGGCGTTCGGAGACACCGAGCCGTGGGACATTCCGCGCACGGTCTCGAACGCGGTGCTGCGAACCGTCGCGGATGGCGGGGACGCGGCATTCGGAGTCCGACTCGAGACGCGCGATGTCGAGGTGGTCGAGACCGAGGAGCGCACTCAGGCCGCCGTCGCGCTGCTCGTCGACACGTCGTTCTCGATGGTGATGGACGGGCGATGGGTGCCGATGAAGCGCACGGCACTCGCACTGCATCACCTCATCTCGAGCCGTTTCCGCGGCGACAGCCTGCAGCTGATCGCGTTCGCACGGCACGCGGAGGTGGTGGATATCGAGGGGTTGACCGCGAAGGACGGCGTGTGGGACAAGGGTACGAACCTGCACCACGCGCTGCTGCTCGCCCAGCGGCACTTCCGGCGCAACCCCACAGCGCAGCCGGTGCTGCTGATCGTGACCGACGGCGAGCCGACGTCGCATCTCAACCCGGATGGCTCGGTGCATTTCGCCTACCCGCCGGATCCGCGCACGGTCGCCGTCACGGTGCGGGAGCTCGACACGGTGCATCGGCTCGGCGCCCAGACGACCTTCTTCCTGCTGGGAGACGACCCCGGCCTCGCGCGATTCGTGGGCGCGCTCGCGCGCCGCGCCGGCGGCAGCGTCGTCACTCCCGAGTTGGACGACCTCGGGCGAGCGGTCGTGGAGAGCTACCTCGGCTCCCGCCACACCGGGCGGGGTGCGCCGGAGGACTTCGGCGAGATGCTGCGGGGCCGGTACTGGTGGTGACGGCGGGATAGTCTGGACGAAACCACGCCCCTCGACGTCGGACTTCTGTGACCCTTCCCATGCGCTCCACGTCGTCGTGGCGTGCGTGGCTGATCTGGGGCGTCGGCGTCACCGCATACGTTCTGGCGGTCACGAATCGGACCTCGCTGGCGGCGGTCGGCGTCGACACGGCGGATCGATTCAGCGTCGACGCCTCGACCCTTTCGCTGTTCGCCGTGCTGCAACTCGGCGTCTACGGATTCATGCAGATCCCGGTGGGGGTGCTGCTCGACCGCTTCGGGTCACGACCCGTCATGGCGATCGGGATGGTGCTGATGGCGGTTGGGCAGCTGGTGATGGCCTTCTCGCCCAACGTGGGCGTCGCCATCGCGGCGCGCATGCTGCTCGGTGCGGGCGACGCGGCGGTCTTCCCCGGTGTCCTCCGGCTCATCTCGACGTGGTTCCCGGCTCAGCGCGCACCGGTGATGGTTCAGCTGACCGGGATCTGCGGGCAGCTCGGTCAGATCATCGCGATCATTCCGCTCGCCGCGCTCCTCCATGCGACCACGTGGTCGATCGCGTTCGGCAGCCTCGCGGGACTCGGGGTGCTGTTCGCCGTTCTGGTCTTCGGAGTGATCCGCAACCACGCTCCGGACCGCACAGCGGATGTTTCCGTCAATACCGACACGGGAGCGATCAGGGTCGTGACCTCCGCCATCGACAACCGCGTCGGCATCAGGGCTGCGTGGTCGCACCCGGGCACGCGCCTGGCGTTCTGGTCTCACTTCACGACGCCGTTCGCCGGCACCGCCTTCATCATGCTGTGGGGCATCCCGTTCCTCACCGAGGGCGAAGGCACGACGCCCGCCCAGGCCGCGGCGATCACGACGACGATGGTGCTCGCCGGCATCGCGTTCGGCCCTGTTCTGGGGGCTCTGTCCACCCGCATGCCGCACCTGCGCTCCCACGCGCTGGTGCTCCCGACGGTGGCGATCCAGATGCTCGTCTGGCTCGTCGTGATCGCGTGGCCGGGACCCGCCCCGCTGTGGCTGCTGTTCGTCCTGGCGATCGCGCTGGCCACAGGTGGCCCGGCATCGATGATCGCGTTCGACCATGCGCGCACGCACAACCCCAGCCATCGGCTCAGCACGGCGACCGGCATCACCAACTCAGGCGGGTTCCTCGCCGGCCTGATCGCGATCTACCTCATCGGTGTTGCTCTGGACCTGCAGGGTGCCGGAACTCCGGACACCTACTCGCTCGAGGCGTTCCGGTTCGCCTTCCTCATGCAGGTGCCACTGTGGCTCATCGGCATGGCCTTCATCATCTTCGAGCGCAAGCGCACCCGCATCCGCATCGGCCTGGACAAGCCTCGAGGGCCCAAGCGCGCGAGGTGAGCCTCCGCTGAGTGGACTGTCTGGCGCGCCACGTAGGATTGCGCGTGAGGGTCGAAGCGCTGGGGCGCTATCCGATCGACCCGTGTGGGACTGGCTGTCAGCCGCCCGCACTTTTGTCACGCTGTCGTGCGCCGAAAAGGGGATCTATGAGTGTTCGAGTCGTATCTGCGACTGGCATGAAGTCATGAGGCTGTACTCCGACTATGGCCCTCGCCGGACCCGCCAGATCCTCGGCGACCTGCTCGCCCTCGCCATGATGGCCCTCTGGGTGTGGCTCGGGATCGGCGTGTACCGATTGGTCGACAAGCTCGCCGTATTCGGTGAGCAGATGGCCGCGGCGGGCAACGGCTTCGAAGCGACCATGACCGACGTGGGCGATTTCCTCGGTGGAGTGTTCGTCATCGGCAACGGAATCAGGGTCCCCTTCGACGCCGCAAGTGAGGCCGGTGCGATGCTCGAGGCGGCGGGGGTCAGCCAGCAGGAGGCCATCCACCAGCTCGCCATGTGGCTCGGCATCGGGATCGCGCTTCTGCCGATGCTCACGATCATCCTGCTCTGGTTCGTGCCGAGGTTCCGATTCGCGCGCAAGGCGGGCCACGCCAAGGCGATGGTCAAGTCAGGCGTGGGCGTCGACCTTCTCGCGCTGCGGGCCCTCGCCACCCAGAAGGTCTCGGCGCTCTCGGAGATCGATCCCGACGCGATGGCCGCCTGGCGGCGCGGTGACGAGGACGTCATGCGTGCGCTGGCCAATCTCGAGCTCAAGAGCTCAGGGGTGCGCGCTCGCTAGGAGTCAGGATGGTGCATTCGGCACCCGAGCGCTCAACGAGAATTGATGGATGACGGCAACACTCGTGGCCCAGGGCCTCGCCGGAGGCTACGGCCATCGCACCCTCTTCGACTCGCTTGACGTGACCGTCGCCCCGGGCGACGTGATCGGGGTCGTCGGTGCGAACGGAGCGGGAAAGTCCACCCTGCTGCGGCTGCTCGCCGGCGTCGACGAGCCGCAGGCGGGCACCATCGCACTGGCGCCCTCCGATGCGTTCGTCGGCTGGCTGCCGCAGGAGCACGAACGCGTGCCGGGCGAGACCGTCGCCGAGTACATCGCGCGGCGCACCGGATGCGCTGAGGCGACGAGTGAGATGGATGCCGCGGCCCAAGCCCTCGGCGACCCGTCGCTGAGCGAGAACGGCGCCGATCCAGCTGACGTCTACTCGGCGGCGCTCGATCGCTGGCTGGCCAGCGGCGCGGCCGACCTGGATGAGCGTCTCCCGGTCGTGCTCGCCGACCTCGGCCTCGAACTCAACGGGGCAGCGGCCGAGCAGGCGACGATGACCTCGCTCTCCGGCGGTCAGGCGGCCCGCGTCGGGCTCGCGGCGCTGCTTCTGTCCCGCTTCGACATCGTGCTGCTCGATGAGCCCACCAACGACCTCGACCTCGACGGCCTCGAGCGGCTCGAGGCCTTTGTCCGCGGCATCCGTGGGGGAGTCGTGCTCGTCAGCCACGACCGCGAGTTCCTCGCCCGCTGCGTGACGCGCGTGCTGGAGCTCGATCTCGCGCAGAACTCGAACCGGCTCTACGGCGGCGGCTACGACTCCTACCTCGAAGAGCGCGCGACCGCCCGGCGACACCAGCGGGAGAAGTACGACGAGTTCGCCGACAAGAAGGCCGACCTCGTCGCGCGGGCTCGGACCCAGCGGGAGTGGTCGAGCCAGGGTGTGCGCAACGCGATGAAGAAGGCGCCCGACAACGACAAAATCCGGCGCAAGGCGGCGACCGAGTCCAGTGAGAAGCAGGCGCAGAAGGTGCGCCAGATGGAGAGCAGGATCGCCCGGCTCGAAGAGGTCGACGAGCCGCGCAAGGAGTGGCAGCTCGAGTTCACCATCGGCTCAGCGCCTCGGTCGAGCTCCGTGGTCTCGACGCTGAGCTCGGCGGTCTTCCGGCAGGGGGCGTTCACCCTCGGCCCCGTGTCGCTGCAGGTGAACGCGGGGGAGCGCATCGGCATCACCGGGCCCAACGGCGCCGGCAAGTCGACGCTCCTTCGCGCGCTGCTCGGCACGCAGCAGCCGGACGAGGGCACGGCGAGCCTCGGCGCCAGCGTGCAGATCGGCGAGATCGACCAGGCGCGCTCACTGCTGGTGGGAGCGCAGCCCTTGGCCTTGGCGTTCGAGGAACTCGTTCCGGCTCTCGCATCGGGAGAGGTGCGCACCCTGCTCGCAAAGTTCGG
Source organism: Microbacterium sp. P2_F9 (assembly GCF_056403635.1). Lineage (NCBI taxonomy): Bacteria > Bacillati > Actinomycetota > Actinomycetes > Micrococcales > Microbacteriaceae > Microbacterium > Microbacterium sp. P2_F9. The sequence continues at coordinate 5,828 of NZ_JBFUFC010000077.1, forward strand.
GCTCAAAGCCGATCACGTCAATCGTCCGGTCGATGAGCTGTCGCCGGGGGAGCGCACCCGCGCGGGTCTGGCGCTGCTGCAGGCGCGCGGGGTGAACGTGCTCGTGCTCGATGAGCCGACCAACCACCTCGACCTGCCGGCCATCGAGCAGCTTGAGCAGGCGCTCGAGTCCTACGACGGCACCTTGCTGCTCGTGACCCATGACCGGCGGATGCTCGCGACGGTGCAGACCGACCGGCAGTGGCGCGTCGAAGCCGGTCAGGTCATGGAGCTGTAGGCCACTCCGGTCCCTGAGCTTCCACTCCGGTCCCTGAGCTTGTCGAAGGGCCGCGGCTAGCGGCCCTGGCGCTTCTTGTACGGCTTCGGCTGCCCCTTGAGCACCTTGCCTCGTCCTTTGCCCTTCGAGGCCTTGGCCTTGCCGCCCGCCGGCACCTTGGGCTTCTCCGCCGGTGCGGGCGCCGCGGCGATCTGGCGCTTCGCCTCATCCAGCAGCAGCGTTCCCGCCGGCGACAGGATCGGGCCGTTCTTGGTGTTCGTGAAGAGCGGATGCCCGACTTCGGCTTCGAGCTTGTCCATCGATGAGTACAGGGACGGGAGGGGGATGCCCAGGCCCTCGGCTGCCCGCGGGAAGTGCACGTCCTCGTCCACAAGTGCGACGAACCGCTGCAGGTCGGAGATCTTCACAGGGAACCTTTCCGTCAGTCCGCACGAATCGCTTCAGTCACGCGTGCTCGACGACGAGACCTGCTGATGCTCAACGGCCAGGATACGCGCCGCGGACGGGGCTGACCGGCGACGAGTCGCTGTGTCAGGTGTGCTCTTGTGAGGCGTGTGTGGCCACTGCTACCGTCAGCCTCACTGGGGGCCTGTCTGGACGACTGGGGATCGTCGCGCGCGGCAAGTGCGCGACGTGGTCATGTTGGGGATGCCTTGCGGGACACATCGTTGTGCTCGAAGGGACATCAAAATGGCTATTCATCGTGCGCTCGGAGTTCGCCGGATCGCGATCGGGGTGGTCGCCGCGTTCGTACTGGCGGGTGCGGCGGCGGTCCCTGCGGTGGCGGCGACCGGTTTCGACGAGACCGAGCTCATTCCGACCGCCGGCGCCGTTGGCAGCCAGTTCGGGTATTCGGTGGCGGTGGATGGCGACCTGGCGGTGGTCGGCGCCTACCTGGATGACGTAAATGGCGCCGACGATGCAGGGTCGGTGTCGGTGTACCAGCGGGATGGCGCCGGCACGTGGAGTGCGGGACTCAAGCTGCTCGCGCCCGATGGCACCGCCCGCGACGGTTTCGGATTCTCGGTCGCGGTCGATGGCGACCTGATAGTGGTCGGCGCGCCCCGCGATGACAGCAACGGCGTCCGTGCGGGGTCAGCGTACGCGTATCAGCAGGACGAATTCGGCGTATGGGTGGGCACCAAGCTGGCGGACGGCGCAGCCGGCGACCAATACGGCTATTCCGTCGCAGTGGACGGTGGCCTGGTGGTGGTCGGCGCCCCGGGGAACGACCAGCGGGTGGCTGAGGCGGGGGCCGTCTGGCTATACGCGCGAAGTGCTCTCGGCGATTGGGTGGGGACGGCGACCGTGGCGTACGACGGCACTCCCGGCGACTTCTTCGGGAGCGCGGTGGCGGCAGGTGGTGGTCATGTGGTGGTCGGCGCGTACCACGATGACGAAAAGGGCGCGGGTGCGGGGTCGGCGTACCTGTATGACCGCGGCAGCGACGGTGCATGGAATGTTTCCAAGCTGACGGCGACCGACAACGCAATCAACAACGGGTACGGGTTGTCGGTGGCGGTGGACGGTGACCGGATCGTGGTCGGCGCTTTCGGGGATGACGAGAAGGGTGACGGTGCGGGTGCCGCGTACGTGTACGCCCCGGCGGACACGATCGGGTGGACAGCGACCAAGCTCACCGCGCCGGACGGCGCAACCGGCGATGGGTATGGAAGCTCAGTGGCGGTGGATGGCGGCGTGGTCGTCGTCGGCGCCTACGGCGCCGCCGTGCCCGACGGGGCCGGCGGGGTTGCCGGCCATGCGGGCGCGGCGTACGTGTACAAGCCGGTCGGCTCCGGGCTTGGCGCCGGGATCAAGCTCACGGCGTCCGCTCCCGAGTTCTTCGACGAGTACGGCTGGTCAGTCGCAGTGGATGACTCCACGGTGGTGGTCGGCGCCTTCACCGACGAAGACCTCGACCGCGCGGGGTCGGTGTACATGTACGAGATGACTGCGGGCGGGGTGCCGCCGGTCATCACCGTCCCAGCGCCGATCACCGTCCCCGCGACCATGCTCGCCGGCGCGCTGGTGACGTACGTGGCATCCGCCACCGATGCGGTCGACGGGGTCGTCCCCCTGGAGTGCGCGCCGTTGTCCGGATCGGTGTTCGGGCCAGGAACGACGGTCGTGAATTGCACCGCAACCGACCTGGATGGCAATCCCGCGCAAGCGTCGTTCAATGTCAGCGTCAACGTTCCAGCGGGTGCGGCGGGTGTGACCCTCTTGGTGCAGGGGATCAACGGGCTGGGGCTGCCGAAGAAGGTCGCGGTGAGTCTCGCCGCACCCCTCAAGCAGGCCGTGAAGGTTCTCACCGACAACAAGCGCGGCAATGACGGGACGGCCTGCGGCAAGCTCCTCACGTTCCAAGCCAGCCTCGAGCCCCGCACCGACGATGGCACCCTCTCACGCGCCAACGCGGACCTGCTCTACAACTACTCCGCCGCGCTGACCACAGGCCTCGGCTGCGCGACGCCCTGACGCCTTCGCGAGTTCGTCTCCCGGGATGGTTATCGAACCATGCGCGCATCGGTGATGTTCGGCGCGCCTGAGGCAGCAGGTCGGCGTAGGTCTCACGCCAGGCCGCGACGTGCAGATCCGCGATTGCGGGCGCATCCGAGAGTTCGGGCCGCGTGACTGAGAAGTTCATCAGTCGATCCTTCCGGAATCCGGCGCGAGCCCAACAGGTCCCGACAAAAGCCAGGACAATCATCTTCGTGGAACTGATCTTCGACAGCGACCCRCACCAGATGAATTGGCTGCGCCCGGACTATCCGTACGCCGACGTGCGCATCTCGTCCCTGCATTCGGATGAGGCCGCGGGCGACCTGGAGGCGACGGTGTCGACCGTCCGTGACGGCGATGCGGTCCGCACCGAGATCGTCATCACGAACGTGGGCCAGGCACCGGTGTTCACGTCGGTGGGCGACATCGGCATCACGCTGGCGCTCGAGGATCGGTACGACCTGGGCGGCGACCAAGACACGCAGCGCTGCAACGCGCACGTGTTCTGCGGTGGCACGTCGAGCTTCGTCCTCGCGCTGCGGATGGGCGGCGCCGCGCCGCATCTCGGCCTGGTGCTCACCGAGGGTGACCTCGTCGCGTACAGCATCGAGCGGGACGTCGCCCTGCAGAGCAATGACCGCGGATGCTTCATCCTGCATCCCGCGCCGCTCGCGCTCGCGCCCCGCGAGCAGGCAACGATCTCCTGGGTGATCTTCCCGTGCGAGGACAAAGACGACTTCTTCGTCCAGGCTGCGCGGCGCAGCCGATTCGTGCGTGCCGAATGGGACCAATACGTCCTCTTCACCGGAGAGACCGCCACGCTCAGGCTGACCCCGTCATTCGCAGCAGCCGATGTCACGGTGAACGGCGCATCGGCGACGCCGCAAGGTGACGGCACCTTCTCAGCCGTCTTCGAGGCGACCGCCCCGGGCGAGCACGCGTTCGTCGTGCAGGCCGAAGACCGGACGCTGCGCACCAGGATCCTGGTCAAAGAACCGCTGCCCGTCCTCCTCGAACGCCGCTGCGCGTTCATCGCCCGGCATCAGCAGTACAACGGCCCGATCGAGATGCTCGAGGGTGCGTTCCTCGCCTACGACAACGAACACGACGCGATCTTTTACAGCCGCATCAACGACTACAACGCCGGCCGCGAGCGCATCGGGATGGGCATCCTCCTCGCCGACTACCTCTCCGCGCTGCGCGACGGAATCGCCTCCGCGTCGGAGCCCTCCGTCGCTGACCTGCTGCGGAGGAGTCTCGCCCGCTACGTCGAGTTCGTCGAGCGAGAGCTGGTGGATGTCGCCACCGGAGCGGTCTTCAACGATGCCGGCCGCGATGCCAGCCAGGAGCGGCTGTACAACGCCCCTTGGGTGGCGACGTTCTACCTCGCCCTGCACCGGCTGGATGGCGACGCCGCCCACGCGCTGGCGGCCTATCGCGTCATCCGGGCCTTCTATGCCGCAGGTGGGGCCGCGTTCTACCCGCTCGAGCTGCCGGTGCTGGAGCTCTGCGACGCGCTGCACCAGGCCGGTTTCGATGCCGAGCGGGACGAGGCATCCGCCCTCTTCCATCAGCATGCGCGCACGCTGGCATCGACCGGACGGAACTACCCGCCGAGCGAGGTCAACTACGAGCAGAGCATCGTCGCGCCCGCCGCGGACATCCTGCTGCAGACCTTCCTCCTGTCGGGAGATCCCGCGCTGCTCGTGGCCGGCGAAGAGCAGCTGACTATCCTCGACCAGTTCCACGGGGTGCAGCCCGATCACCACCTCCACGATGTCGCGGTGCGGCACTGGGACGGCTACTGGTTCGGGAAGCGGCAGACCTACGGCGACACGTTCCCGCACTACTGGAGCGCACTCACCGGCAACGTGCTCGCGCTCCACGCGCGCATCACCGGCAACGCCGCCACCGCTCGCCGCGCGGAGAACATCATCCGCGGGGTGGTGCCGCTGATCTTCGACGACGGGCGCGCATCATGCGCGTACGTCTTCCCGCACAGCGTGAACGGTGAGCGAGCCGACTACGCCGACCCGTACGCGAACGACCAGGACTGGGCACTGGTGTTCGCGCTGCGCTCACTGCGCGGCCGCACCGTGGCCGCGGCATCCGCTCCGGTCAGTATTCGCTCTTGATGACGAAGTAGGAGCCGCGGATCGTCCCGGCGAGCTTCGAGCGCTGCCGGGCGAACTTGAACTTCGAGAGTTCATCGGGCTCGTCCATGCCGTCGGAGAGCTTGAAGCCGACGGCTCGCTTGCCGCCGTCTTCGATCGTGTACATCACGTTGATCGAGAGGCCGCTCTCGTAGAACACGTACGCCATGCGGATGCCATCCACCTCAAAGGCGGTCGCCTCGAGCGCGGGGGAGGCGATGACGATATCGCGCTCCTCCTTGAGGATGCGGCTCACCCAGTCGACGGTCGCCTGCGCCTCGGCGGCGGGCTCCACGGTGAAGACGTGGTCGTACTTGTTCTTGAAGTAGCGCGCCTCATTCGCACGCAGCCCCGCAAGCGCGTCGGCGTGCGGCGACGACTCCAGACCGATGGTCGAAACGGTGGTGAAATCAACGGCGTAGCTCATGACTCAGACACTATCCGCCCCTGCACCTCTGCCCGGCTCCTGGGAGGAGTGGCAGGCTGGTGTCCTCGGGTCGACAGACTCTCGGCCGTGAGGAGGCCATGATGATCGTCGTTCCACCTGCCCTCGATGAGGCCGAAGGCCATGTCGACGACATGTACCAGTCGGATCTGCKGGACAACGGGTTCGTCTTCAGCCACACCCAGGCGATGGCGATCAACCCCGAGGCGCATCAGGCGTGGGAGGCGCTCATCCGGGCGATCGTCCCGTCGATCGGCGTGCGCACCTTCGAGCTGGCGACCCTGGCGGCTGCGCGCGCGATCCCGTCGCCGCACTGTCTGCTCGCCCATGGCCGCAAGACGCTGCGGGCGCAGGCCCTCACCGAAGATCAGCTCGAGCGTGTCGCCCGAGACTATGAGTCCGCGGGTCTCTCCCAGGCGGACGTCGCCGTGATGCGCTTCGCCGAGAAGCTGTCGACGGATGCCGGGGGCATGACCGACGGCGATTCTCAGTCGCTCCGCGACAACGGCTTCACCGACCGGCAGATCGTCGACATCGCGCTCGCCGCGGGAGCGCGGAACTACTACAGCCGGACGCTGCAGGCGCTCGCGGTGCCCGTCGAGTCGGTTCCTGGGCTCAGCACCGCGCTGACAGCGGCGCTGCTGTCGCCGCTCGCGGACTGAGTTTCGCCGGCGGGGTATCAGGCCGCCAATCCGACACTCCTCACAGCCGACGCCCGGTCACCGGGACCGGGCGCACTGCAGAGGAGCACAACGATGGCCGAATCGTGGACGATTTCGCTGGACCGGCTGAAAGTGAACAATGCCGATGAAGACAGTTTCTGGAGCGATGGAGACGAGCCCTACGTCGTCTTGGTCGGCTTCCGATCCAAGTTCCGAACACCGGGTTCCACTCAGGTCTTCTGGAGCGGGGTACTCAACGACGACTGGGCGGACGGGATCGACGGCGGCCAGTCTGCCAACATCCCAGCGAACCAGGGGCGCGTCCGCTTCGACAACGTGAGCCGGCCGACGCAGGCACAGGTGCTCGCAGGGGACTTCCCGGAGCTGCTCGGAGCGCTTGCGATCGTCTTCGAGTCGGATGCCACCCCCTTCACCGCGGTGCGAGGGCTCATCAACGATCTCGTCAGCGCCGCGCGGACGGAGCTCTCGAATCTCGTGGAGAAGGGCAACCTGAATCTGGCGGACCCTCAGGCGGACATCGAGAAGGCCGTCAAGGCCGTGGTGGCGGCGATCGAGCCCTCGACGCTGGGCAAGATCGGGCTGTTCCTGCAGTCGTGGGGCGACCCGGACGACCTCATCGGCGTTCGGCCTCTGATCTTCGCTGCGGTCGACCCGTCGATTTCGCTGCCGATCCCTGTGCTKCAGCAGCAGGCCGTCAACGTCGCCTTCACGCCGAACGGGGTCGACTACCGGATCAGCGGCAACGTGTCGCAGGTCCCCTCGGGGATCGGGTGGGAGTCGCTCGGCGGCGTGGTCAAGTCCGGGCCTGGCGCGGCATCGTGGGGGCACGGACGGCTCGACATCGTGGCGCAGGGCACCGACAACGCCCTGTGGCACAAGTGGTTCGACGGCGGGTGGCACGACTGGGAGTCTCTCGGAGGTGAGATCACGGCGGACCCGGCAGGGGCATCCTGGGCGTCGGGCCGTCTCGACCTGTTCGCGCGCGGCACCGACAACGCGCTGTGGCACAGGTGGTTCGACGGCTCATGGCACAACTGGGAGTCGCTCGGCGGCGGGCTGAGCTCCGGGCCGGCGGCATCGTCCTGGAGCAACGGGCGCCTCGACGTGTTCGTGCGCGGCACCGACAACGCGCTGTGGCACAAGTGGTTCGACGGGTCGTGGCACAACTGGGAGTCTCTCGGCGGTGGCCTGACCAGCGATCCGGCGGTCGCGTCGTGGGGCCCGGGGCGCCTCGACGTGTTCGCCCGTGGCACCGACAACGCGCTGTGGCACAAGTGGTTCGACGGCTCGTGGCACAACTGGGAGTCGCTGGGCGGCATCCTGTCGTCGTCACCCGGCGTGGCCGCCTGGGGATCAGGTCGACTCGATGTCGTGGCGCGGGGCACCGACAACGCGGCGTGGCACAAGTGGTTCGACGGGTCCTGGCACGACTGGGAGTCTCTGGGCGGCGGATTCAGCTCATCGCTCGACATCGCCTCGTGGGGGCCGAATCGGCTCGACATCGTCGGACGCGGTCTCGACAACGCCGTGTGGCACGGCTGGTGGGAGAACGGCTGGTCGTAGACGCGAGAGGGCGGCGGGGTTCCGGCGGACGCCGGGGGCCCCGCCGCCTTCGCGAGCGCTGCTAACGCAAGGCCGCCGAGTCGATTGTCTCCGTCTGATCCCGGCAGTTGCCGAGCGAGATCGCGCCGAGTTCGAACCAGCAGTACTCATCGTGCGTGATCTCGGGAATGAGAACCTCGGTCGAACGTGCGTGCGGATTGAGAAATGCCCAACCCCACCTGCCGTTCTCGTCGGCGATCGTCGTGCACCCGTAGCCGCACGAGTCCGCCCGTGCCAGGACGTCGTCGATGAAGGCGGAAAGGTCCCCGCAGGTCGCCACCGATGCGGGGCTCAGCGACGACCCACCGAAGTCCTCGAAGGGAGACTGTGGTGCGAGGCACACGGTGTTGTACATCGCGACGTGCATGTTCACGCAGTTGTTGTAGTCCTCGTCGCCTCCGCAGATCTGCTCGCCGGAGATGAGATCGATTCCGCCCGCCTCCTGAATGGTCTGCTCGGGCTGGTCGACCACGGTGAACGAGTAGGAGTTGTTGAGGCCCGCGACGATCAGGATCGCGAAGAGCCCCGACACTGCGGCCGCAGTGATCAGCGCGCTCACGGCTGCGGCATCCGCGATGCGTCTGCGGAGGGATGCATCGACCATGAGGACAGTGGCCGCGACCAGCGTCGCACCACCGGGGATCGCGAACCAGCCGGAGGCGAACGCGGCGATCATCCCGACGACCGACAGCCCGAGGATCAGCCAGTAGAACACCCGAGTCCCCGTCGTGAGCGGACTCCACACCCGCTTTCCGCACGCTGGACACCGGAAGACGCGGAATCCGAACGGTCTGCTGACAGGCTCGGCCGAGAACGTTTCGCCGCACGACCTGCAACGGAGAAGGTCTGCTTCGTGTCCGTCGACGGTAGCGGTCTCAACGTTCGGCATGGATCGATTCTGGGGTATCGGTAAGCACCCTGCGAACCGAGATCTCGACCGCCTTCGCGCTCAGAAGTCGACGGTGGTCACCTCGGGGGGTGGACTTGTCGCCGGCGAACTCTCAGGCCTGTTCGTCCTCCTCCGGCTCGAAGTTCGAGGCTGTCCCGGTGTGCCCGGCTGCGACGCCGTCGGGGTCGGGCGGAATCGTGCCGTCCTGTCCCAGCCCACCGCGCTTCTCGGTTGCCTCGTCCGACTCCGCCGGTGACTTCGCGTCCTGCGTCCGGTCGTCGTTCTCTCGCTCGGTCATGGTTCCTCCGTAGTGTCTCTTCCGCCGACGTTAGATCCGCGCGTCTCGTGGGTCGCCGGGGTTGACAAAACCGCGCTTCCGGCGTCGCGGCTGCCCGCATGAGCGTTCGCGCCGGGTCGAAGACGCTTGTCTAAGGCCTCAGCCGACGGAACCGTCCAGGACGAGCCGATAGCCCATGCCCGACTCGGTCAGCAGATGCGTCGGGTTCGCCGGATCGGCCTCGAGCTTCTTGCGCAGCTGGGAGATGTACAGCCTCAGGTAACCGGAGTCGGTGACGCTCTCGCTCGCCCAGATCTCCTTGAGCAGCGTCTGCCGGGTCACGAGGGCACCGGCGTTGCGCGCGAGGAACTCCAGCATCCGCCACTCCGTCGGCGTGAGATGCACGCGTGCGCCGGCCCGGCTGACCGACTTCGCGGCGAGATCGATCACCACATCGCCGAACGAGATGACCGGTTCGCCGCCTGGGGCACCGGTCCGTCGCGACAAGGCCCGCAGCCGCGCGAGCAGCTCATCGATCTGGAACGGCTTCGTCACGTAGTCATCGGCGCCGGCGTCGAGCGCCTCGACCTTGTCGGCCGAGCCGGTGCGGCCCGAGACGACGATGATCGGGACAGACGTCCAGCCCCGCAGCGCCTGGATCACGCGCACACCATCCAGGTGCGGCATCCCGAGATCCAGCAGCACGATGTCCGGGTGCGATTGTGCGGCGAGAGTGACGGCCGCCGCGCCGTCCGCGGCGGCCACGACCTCGTACCCGTGTGCGCCGAGCGTGATCCGGAGGGCCCGCACCAGCTGCGGATCGTCGTCCGCGACCAGGATCTTCATGAAACGCCTTCCGGAATTCCTTCGGCGGAGACGGATGCCGCGGCCACCGGCAGCGCGACGACCATGGTCAGCCCGCCACCCGGGGTATCTTCGGGCGTGAGACTGCCGCCCATGCCCTCGGTGAATCCCTTCGACAACGCCAGACCCAATCCGAGGCCGGTCGAATTGTCGGTGTCGCCGAGGCGCTGGAAGGGGGCGAAGATGTCGTCGCGCCGGTCGGGCGAGATCCCTTCGCCGTGGTCGACCACCCGGATCTCCGCAATGCCGCCGAGTCGGCTGGTCGCCACGCGCAGCCGCCGACCGGGTGGCGAGTGGCGCATGGCGTTGGCGAGCACGTTCACCAGCACGCGCTGCAGGAGCACCGGGTCCGCCTGCAGCGGGGGCAGCTCAGGATCGAGGGCGAGCTCGACATCGTCGGGGCCGGCGCCGAGCTCGTCCACGGCAGCCAGCACCGCCCCGGCGGAGTCGACCGGACCAAGCGAGACCGCGAGAACGCCGGCCTGCACGCGGCTGACGTCGAGCAGGTCGGTGACGAGCGCCGACAGCGTCGCCAGACTCTCGTCGGCGGTCGCCAGCAGCTCCGCGCGGTCATCGGGCGTCAKGCCGGCACCCGCGGTCCGCAGGCCCCCGACCGCCGCCACCGCGGCCGCGAGCGGGCGTCGGATGTCGTGACTCACGGCGGACAGCAGGGCGGTGCGCACGCGGTCCGTCTCCGCGAGCACCCCGGCTTCGCGTGCCGCCTCACCGAGCTCGAATCGCTCCAGTGCCGCTTCGAGCTGCGTGACGATGACGTCGACGAGACGCCGCTCCGAGGCATCCAGCTCCCCGCCGTGAAGTTCAAGGGTGGCGCGCGGGTGGTCCTCGGGTCCGATCGGAAGACGGATCACGCGCCCGTCCGGCACCGGTTCGCCATCGGTCGCCAGCACCGTGCCGTCGTGCGCGACGAGGCGCACGCCTGTCATGCCGAAGGCCTCGCGGGTGCGGCTCACGAGGGCGGGCACCGCGCTCTGGCCGCGCAGGACGCTTCCTGCGACGGTGGCGAGCAGCTCGGACTCGGCGGCGGCGCGCTGCGCCATCCGTGTGCGGCGTGCGGCCTGATCGACGATGTAGCTCACCAGCACGGCGATGATCACGTACAGGACGAGGGCAAGGGCGTGCAGCGGATCGGCGATCGTCACGGTGTAGAGCGGCTCTACGAAGAGGAAGTCGAGAGTCAGCCCGGACAGGACGGCGGCGAACAGCGCCGGCCAGATGCCTCCGATCAGGGCCACGATGACGACGAGCAGCTGGTAGGCGAGCACCTCGGAGGTGATCGACCCCTCGGTGCGGAAATTGGCGAGGAACCACGACAGCAGCGGACCCATCACCAGGGCGACGCCGAAGCCGAGGACGCGCCGCTTGACGC
>NZ_JBFUFC010000078.1:0-16905 GCF_056403635.1 Microbacterium sp. P2_F9
CGCCGGCGACGCGCTCGAGTCACGGGAAGACGAGCTCGCGCGGTTGGTATCTGAGGTGATGGCCGTCAGCTACCGCCACGCTGGGGCTGTACGCCTTCTTGCATACGAGCCGCCGACAGTGGCAACGGTTGGTTTTCGAGACACTGTCAAGCGGAACGTTCCCGAACTGGACCGCCAGTGGCGCTCAACCCTCAATGCGCTCGCATCGACAGCCGGCGCCTCGCGGTCCGATGCGCGGATCGCTCGCTTCGCCCTGCAGTCCCTGTCCTTCGCCGCCTCGATAAACTTTCCGCGAGGGACCAACCCAGTCGAACTTGGATCGGAACTCTGGCTGGATTCTTGAACGCTCCGCGCTGATCCGTCATCGCGAATTAGTTCCCGGTGAGCTGACACGTCGTGCGGAAGCTCACGGTGTCGGACACGCTCGACACTTCGGAGCGAGCTCCGGTGACTCACATCTGTGAGCTCCTCCGCACCACGAACGGGACTGCTGCACGGATAGGTGACATCTGATCTGGCTCGCCCGGGAGGGTCGCCTGGCAGGATGTTGCGGTACCTACGCGTTACCCGAGCGAGTTCAGAGATGACCTAGTGCCCGGATTCACCTGGTCCGGCCGTCTAGCCATTCGCGGACGGCGGCCCGCCAACGCTCGGGATCCGAGTTCCATGCCATGGCGTGATCCGCATCGAAGGAGGCGAGACGGACAACGAGTGGCCGCTGGCCAGCCAGTCGGCTCGATGCGGCATGTGGTGAGGAAGTGTCGCCAGTGCCATGCAGCATAAGCGTCGGGACACGAAGCTCATCGGCGCGCGCGATCCAGTCGAAGCGGTCCAGGAGCACTTCAGACTCGAGCCCGACCACCCGCGCCAGCGCCCGAGACTGCAACCAAGGTCGAGCGAACACCCCGAACCACGCAGGCAACCCTGCCCGCGCGCAGTTCGTGTTGATCGTCGCCTGCCAATCCAGCACCGGCGATTCGAGCACCAGTCCATCGACGACGCCGAGGAACTCGGCATCCGCTGCCAACTGAAGTGCGATCGCGGCACCCATCGACCAGCCGAACAGCACGATCCGTCGCGCCCCGCGATCCAGCGCGTAGTGCACCGCCGCGCGAACGTCCTCCATCTCCGTCGCGCCGAGTGTGGAGCGACCCGTCCCCACTGTGGGACCTTCACCGTCATTCCGGTACGTCACGACGAGGGAGGTGAGTCCGCACTGTGCAGCGACCTCTACGCCGCGGAGCGTGCCGGCCCGGGGGCTGCCTAGCCCGTGGATGTGGATCGCCCACCGATCGCCCTCGCCCTCCGACGAAGGGATCAGCCACGCCGGCGCCGGCCCGACCGGCGTTTCCACGACGACATCCACCGTCTGGAGTCCTGCATCCGCCGGGTCCCGGTAGTAGATGCCGCTCCAAGAGAATCGGCTGCCCGCGCGCAACGCACCATCCGGCGTGGTCGACTCGACGAGACGGGTGACGCTATCCCCCGCCTCCGCCACAACCGATCCGACCCGCACCCATCCGCCGTCCTCGAGCCATAGGTTGTAGAGCCCCGGCGCCGAGGTCCGCGCAGTTCGGTCGAGAACCACCGCGTCGCGACCCTCGCGCCGAACTACGTCTCGGACGGTGAGGTCGAACATTCGTGCAGCGGTGGGCGCGGTCAGCCGACGGGCGATCACGAAACCGACCCCGGCGGCTCCGACAGCAGTGGCGTAAGCGCCGGCCGCAGCCGCGACGATCCACCTCAATGCGCTTCCTTCGATTGCCTGATGACAGGGCGCGGAGACACGTTTCGCCCCATCAGGTGCGCTTCCGCTTCCTCGAGCAGTTCACGCTCGGATGCGCTCAGTTCGAACGTGACACGAGGGTCGATAACGGCATCCCGGATCTCGACGACCTGCCGATGCAGCTGGGCGTCTGCGTCCTCGCCTCGGAACCCACCAGCCAGCTGCTGACTCATGCCCGGCCGCACAGCGTTGGCCCGGTGCCAGATCGGGGTTACGCGGGCGACGAGCCCGCGCGTGTTCGCCATCCGTGAGCGAGCCCGTGCCCAGCCGATCGCAGGCTGACCCGCCAACCCCGAACAGAGGAAGAGGAACGTCAAGAGGAAGAGCGGTCCATACGCGATCCCGAGCGTGGACATCAATGTGAGGTTCCCGGTGACGTGTGCGATATCCATGACGATGATCACAATCGCCAATGTGACGCCGATCAGGCTTCCGATAAGGAGCGAGACAGCTGGCAGCCGTGCTGCACCTGTACTGCGGCCGATCTGCCCAGCGGCGACGACCGCCATGGTGGTCATGATCGCACCGTCGTACGCGTACTGGACGATCGAATACGCCGCAGCCGCCGGCTGGGCGCCGTAGTCCAGCATGAAAGTCGTCGTCGTCGCGCCCCGATCGATAAGCGTGAACGCAACCACTGCGCCCCCGAGCGCAGCCGCGAGCACGGTCCGTCCGAGCGCGACTTTGATCACGCGCGGCGTGTACTCAGAGGCTTTGGCGACTCCTCGACCGAGGAAGAAGATCCCGATCATCAGGGCGAGGTCGGCGAGGAGCGTCACGATGTTCGCGCCGCCGAGCATGTGATCGACCCAGCTGTAGACGGCATCGACGTTGAGTGTCATCGCGACCGCGATCGTCACCGCAGAGTAGGTGATGCTGTGGTCGGTTCGGTCTCGACGCAAGATGAGCAGGCTCGCGACAAGCAGCCACATCAGGACGGAGACGAGGACCTGAATCAACCGAAGATCTCCAAGAACCTCGACTGGTGGAAGGCGCAACCGCGGATCGCGGCCGCGAGATGATCTGCCAGCGCCTCGGCGGCGATTTCATCCACCGTATCGAGATCCTTGCGGCTGAGGAGGCGACGGCGGGTCGATGGAGTGATGTCCGGCAGCAGCGAGTCTGGGGTCTCCAAACGATCGTCGCCGCCGTGCCCGAGGATCATGTGGGCCAGTTCATGCAAGACGAACTGCTGCCGGTGAAGCGTCGAGTCACTATGGGCGTGGAGGACGACATCCTCGGTTTCGGCTACCAACCACACCGCGCAGATGCCGTCGCGCTCATTCAGGTCCGCCAGTTCAACGATCCGCAGCGGGCGCCGTCTGCGTCGCTCAACCGCGCCGACGAGGTCGTCGAAAGAGAAGACATCCCCGAGGCGCAGCTCCGACCTGACCGTCGCTGCGATCGATTCAGTGTTCACGATGTCGTCACCTCCCTGCGGAAGCGCTGGCGATTTCTCCTTGATGGGCTCGCCTGGCTACTCCTACTTGTGAGTCATTTCCTCGTCCAGGAATCGGCTGATCGCCTGCAGCGCGTCTGGAGAGATATCTCCCAAGGTGCGCGCGGCGTACGACTTGACCTTCGCCGCCCTCATCGAGCGCACGAGGTTGAGCTGCGCAGCGACCTTTGCGGGCATCGCCCCACCCCCGTCTCCGACCAGGAAGGCGGCGTCTACGGCGAAGAACTCCGCCAAGGCCTCGAACAGGGGACGATCCTGCACGTAACGATGACCGTTGACCATGTAGGTCCATCGTGACCGGGAAAGATTGAGGCCGCGACTCTGCACAAAGGCCGCGATCTGGGAGTACGTAGGCTCAGTGCCTGTTTCGGCGATCGAGACATCCAGGAGCAGCCGAAGGCGCCTGGCCAAGTCCTCGGCGGCCGCCGTGCTCTCGTCCTCAGTCATTTCCATTACCGTTCTTCGCCCCCAGGCAACGCGAGGCGTCATCGATTGAGCATGCCCAACGTCGCCGTGGTGAAGGCTCACGATACCCGTTGATCATGCTCAAAACAACGGTTGCGCATCGGCGCACCGGAGTGCAAGGCTGGGCGCCACGCCGGTTTGRGCATGCTCAACGATCGAGCCCAGCGAACCCGGGTGTCCTCGAGGAGGGGTTCGACATGCGAGAGCCGAACGCTCGCCACGACCGCGCAATGGCGCGGCCGAGCAGGCTAGAACTCCCCCAGCACCTGCTCCAGGCGCATCACCATCTCGGTCACGCGAGCATCATCGACGATGTAKCGCACCCGCTGGCCTCTCATTGCGACGTCGCGCGGCGGATCCGCAATGATCAGACCGGCGTCGATCAGCTTCTCGATCCCATTGGCGATCGTCATCTTCGGAAGCTCGATCGCCTCGGCGATCTCGCCTCTCGTCAGGCCAGGATTCTTCCGCAGGTAACCGATGATGGTCGCCTGCATGATGTTCCCGAATGCCTTGATGGGATCCTCCGCGTAGTCACTGTTCGCGGGGCGGGCGTAGCGGGGCACCTGCCCAGTGTCGCGCACTGTTCAACGGTCGTCCAGATGACCGATTCAAAAAATGCTTCACAAACGGAGTGTAGCGTTATATGCTTCCCTCATGTCAAGGGATCGCACCGCTCCTCCCCTCCCCGGAGATTGGCGATGAAGCGCCTGCGGATGCCGCGGCTTTCAATTGGGCAGATCGCTCGATGCACGCCGGCAACGCTCGATATCCGGGCGGGCAGATGACCACTCCATCTCGAAACAAGAGCCGACGCGGGCTCGTCTGGGCGATCGCCGGCGGCGGGGTGCTCATCGTCGGAATGATCGCAATCGTCCTGACTGCGCTCTTCTCGCCGCAGTCCGCACCGAGAGCGACGCCCGCCACGACGTCGAGCCCCTCCTCGGTCGCCACAGCCACCACCTCCCCCGTGGACCAAGTGGTGGACTCCTCCGTCGCAGAGAAGGGGTGGGTGCCAGAGCCGATCACCACCGACCGAGACGCATACGCCCGCGCGGCGCTGACTGCGGCATCCACGTTCGACACCCAGAAGAGCAATCGCGACGACTGGCTTGCCTATCTCGACACCTGGTTCACGCCCGACATCCGGTACACCTCGGAGCAGGATCGCGAAGACGACATGCGCGCATCGCAGCTCGAGCTTCGCCAGGCCGTGGTGCTTCCGGAAGAAGAGTGGGACTCGCTCGCGAACGAAGACGGACGCGTGTCGGCAGCGGTGCCGGGCGACGTCACGTTCAGCGCTGTCCCCGATGACGTGTCAGGCGACATGAGCATCGGCACGGCGGATGTCACCCTCACCTATACCCGATCGGATAGCGACGGCGGTGAGACGTCGTATGACGAGACGGTGCGCGTGAGCGTCCAAGTTCTGTGCGGTAAGGGCTCGGTGCCTACTCCGGATTCAGCCCAGCAAGCAGGCGACTGCAAGGTGGTCCGATACTTCTCGGGGTCATTGGAGCCCTGACATGGGAGTCCCGGTCGCCGCAGCCGCAGCCCTCGCGAACACGAGGACGGGCCGCAAGATCGCAATCGGGGTTCTCCTCTTCGGCGTGCTTAGCAGCGCGCTCATCCTGACACCGCTCATCGCCGTACCCTTCGCGGTCGCGGGGCAATCTGCCGCCGCAGAGATCCAGACTCGCGGGGCCCCGATCGCGAGCGGCGACTGGGGATACCCCCTCGCCGGCTACTACTCGAAAGGCCGCGGCTTCGGATACCACCCCGTTCAGGGGTGCAGCTTCTGCTCGACTGACCACAAGGGGTACGACATGGCACAGGGATGCGGCGCCACGGTCTATGCCGCGGGACCAGGCAAGGTCATCACAGCAGGCTCCTTCCATGGCTACGGCAACGCCGTTCGCATCGACCACGGCGGCGGTCTCGTCACGCTTTACGGCCACATGCAGTGGAGCTCGCTCCGCGTCGCCGTCGGCGACGCCATTGCAGGCGGGACCGCCCTTGGCGCCGAGGGCAACACCGGACGTTCCTTCGGATGCCACCTGCACTTCGAGGTCCAGCAAGGCGGCACCCCTATTGACCCGCAGCCGTTCATGGCCGCACACGGCCTTCCGCTCAAGTGACGAACGAAACCGAGGAGCTGTCATGCAATTCACCCAGTCCATGCCGTCGGACGTCGACGTTCCCGACATTCAGCCAGACTTCTCGGCGCCGTTCTTCCAGGGCTTCCAAGTCGTCGCCTCGTACATCCTGGCCGGCGCAATGCTCGTCGTCCTGATCATGCTGATCATCGCCGGCGCCTCACTGGCGTTTCGAGGGCTCGCGTCGGACCGGGTCCGGACCTGGGCGGGCGAGAACATCCTCTGGATCTTCATCGCCGCCGCCGTCCTGGGTGCAGCATCGGGCCTCTTCCAGTGGTTCGTGAACTTCGACTTCGGATTCTGATGTCCACCTTCCGCTCACTGCTCGCCGGGGCCGCCGTCGGTCTCGGTCTGGCGGTGTGTGCGGTCGGTCCCGCGAGTGCCGCGGCCTCCGCGCCGCCGACAACGGCGGGGACAGCATCCGTCGCAGCAACGAACGCCACCCCAGTCACCGGCGAGCCGTGGTCGGCCCCCGCCTACCCTGTCGACTGCTCCCGCGTCGATGAGCAGATCACCTGCACGCCGCAGAACACCGCAGATATCAAGCCGCAGCAGTGCTTCATCAACGTGTTCGTCGATGGCGGCAAGGCGACAGTGTGCACAACGTACGAAGCGCACGTCCCGGCGATCAAGACGAGCGGAGGCAAGCCGCTTCTCGTCGATTACGGATGCTCGATCGGCGATGTCGTCTGCATCACGTTTGAGAACGCGGGCCGCGGTATGGCTTTGTCGGCAACGGCGATGATGTTCGCTGTCGCCCAGAACATGCGCTTCGACACATCGTCGGTACTGTGGTCCGCCGCGACGGCGGAGTGGTCGTTCTGGCATTGGGCGGTTCTCGCCGTGCTGTTCGGATCGATGGTGTGGGCGATCGGCGCGGCCATCGTTTCAGGCGATCGTGCCGAGCTGGTCGGTGCATTGATTCGCAGCTTCATCGCTTTCCCCGCCGTCGCGGTGTCGCTGTGGGCCACCGGCCACCTCCTCAACGCGGTCGACGACCTCACCTGGTATGTGATGAACCGTGACGGGCGGGACGGCCTGTTCGCCACGCTGCAGTCGGTGATGTGGGCCGGGGGCCAGGCGAACTACTTCTTCGCCTTCCTGATCCACGGCCTCCTGATGCTCGGAATGCTGCTCCTCATGCTCGTGTTCGCCTTCCGGAACATCGTGCTGGCCGCCCTGATCGCTGTAGGGCCGATCGCCTGGATGCTGTATCCCACCCGCTCCGTCGGGCCCCAGTGGGTCGTGCGCTACGTGTCGGCGGTCGTCGTTCTCCTGCTGACGGGTCCCTTGACGATCGGGTTCGTCACGCTGATCATCAACGGTCTCGCGAGCATCCACACGATCTGGGACCCGCAGTCGTGGCCTCTGCTCATCGGCCTAGTTCTCGTTGCCTTCGCCCCGTTCGCTCTCTTCGGCCTGTTCAGCTTCGTCGGCGCCGTCGCCGCGGACTCTGTCGGCTCGAGTGTGGGGTCCAGCGCGGGCCGCGCCACCTCGGGTGCTGCGCGCTCGGTCTCGCGCATCCCCAGCCGGATCGGCGCGACACCCGCCGGCGCACCGTCACGGTCTCCGCGCCCAGGCTCGCCCGGCACCTCGCCCGCCTCCGGCGGCTCCACTCCGAATGGCGGAGGCACGCGCGGTCCGGCAGGTTCATCCGGCCCGCCACGAACCCCTGGCACTCCCGGCTCCTCCGGCGCAGCATCCCCCACCGCTGCCCCGAAGCCCTCGGGCGCCACCAGCCCGGGCACGACCGCGACAAGGCAGCAAGCGCCGGCCGCGCCACCACGATCCCGCACTGAGAGGACAGCCCAATGACAACGCAGGATCTGGCCCGCCCGGTACGGCTCCCCCGCCGCTCACGGCAGGGCGTCGTGATGGGCATGGACCCCTGGCAGCTCACATGTATGGCGGTCGCCGCGGTCATCGTGCTCATCGCCGTGAATCGGTTCGGTCCTCCTGGGCTCCTCTACGCCGCGCCCCTCTACCTGCCGATCGGCGTGTTCGCGCTGGTGACCGTGCACGGCGACTCCGCTCCTCGCCAGGTCGGGCTTTGGCTCATGAAGCAGGTGCGCCACGCAATGGGCGCGACCAAGCAGGTCTACCGTCCCGAGCGCACCCAACTCGCGGGCACGCTGAACCTCCCCGGCATCCGCGCATCGATCCAGCTGTGGGATGTCGACGGCGTCGCGTGCATCTACAACCCGCACGACCACTCGGTGTCGGTGACCGCGGAGGTCGAGGTGCAGGGGTTCCTCATGAAGGACACCGCCGAGCGTTATGACCTCGCCCAGCAGTGGTCCCCGGTGCTCGCGTCGTTCACGCAGCGCCCAGGCATCAAGCGCGCAGTGCTCCAGGAGCGCACGGTGCCGACCACCATCCGCGCCGCGCGCGATCACTACGAGTCGGTCACGCTTCGCCGCGGGCTCGACCCTGACTCCGTTCTCGCCCGCAATTACGACGAGGTCATGAACAAGTCCGAGCCGTTCGCCGTGGCGCACCGCAACTACCTCACCTTCACGCTTGATCTCATCGCGCTCGGGCCGCAGCTGAGGTCGCTCGGCGGCGGGCAGGATGCCGTGAAGGCCCTGGCCTACCTCGAAGCGCGGAACCTCGGCGACGCCCTGCGCGCGGCACGCATGAGCGTGCGCCGGTGGCTGAACGCGCGGGATGTCGCGGCCCTGACGCGTGTGGGATTCGACCCCGAGTTCGCCTCCAATGTTCAGAACCGCGACGACGGGCACGCCGGCGTCGATCCGGTGGCGATCGGCCCGATGTATATGGAAGAGCCGCGCGGCAAGAATGGCATCGTCTACACCGACTCGGGCGTGCACACGACGATGTGGATCCACGAGTGGCCCCGCTCCGACACCGTGGTGGGCTTCGTCGAGCCGATCGTGTTCGCCCGCATGCCGTCCACTGGCGAGGCGATCACCCACATCTTCTCGATCGTCCTGACTCCGGTCTCGGTCAAGAAGGCGATGCGTCGCATCGAAGACGACAAGAAGGTGTGGCGCGGCAACGAGCGACTCCGCGCGAAGCGCGGTGTCGATGGCTCGGCTGCAGATGCTGCGGACTGGGATGCCCTCGAGCGCCAAGAAGAGGAGATCGTCGCGGGGCACGGCGAGTTCCGGTACGGCGCCTACCTCACCGTCACCGCTCCCGACGAGGAGCGGCTCGACCAGGCGATCGCCGGAATGCGGAACGCCCTCGCGCGCGCGGGCATGGAGCCGCAGATCCTGTACTGCCAGCAGGCGGAGGCGCTGATGGTCAACGTGCTGCCCATCGGACTGGGGATGAACTGATGGTCCGCCGCGTCGCCGTCTTCGAACCCGGAAACCTCACGAACCGCGAGAAGCGCGAACTCCGACACGAGCTCGCCCGCGCCCAAGACAACGAACGCCCGCCGAAGACGCGCCGCCGCGACCGGGCGCTCCCCGAGGCCGCAGTACACGGGCCGTTCGGCCCTGGGCTGACCGAAGGCGGGTACTGGAATCTCGCGCGTCCCAGCGTCCCGGCCCATCAGGCGACCTCACGGCAGATCGCGGGAATCTATCCGTTCGTGGCGGATGCCGGACTCGGTCACCGCGGCCCCATTCTGGGCGTCGACCTCAACGCCGACGCGCTCTGGCACTTCTCGCCGTGGGAGGCCTACGCCGACTCGACTGATCGCGGCACCTTCTCGACCAACATCCTTGTACTCGGCGCGTATCGCGCGGGCAAGTCCGCCACCGTGAAGACTCTCGTCACCCGCTCGCTCGCCTTCGGACACCAGGCCGTCGTGCCGTCCGACCCGAAGGGCGAGTGGGTGGCGGTCGCCGAGGCCGTGCCGGGCGGCGTAGTCATTCGGATCGGCGGCGGCAGCGCGGCACGCCTCAACCCGCTCGACCGCGGACCGCGACGTGCGGATGCCGACGACGAACAGGACGAGAAGATGGTGCGCCAGCGCCGCATCACAACGCTCGTCTCCGTCGTCGAGATGGCGCTCGGCTCGACCCGTCTGACGGCGGTCGAGCACGCGGCGATCCATGAAGCGCTGGAGCGCAGCATCCGGATCACCGCGGATCACCCGACGCTCCGCAGCGTCTACGAGCAGCTCGGCGCGATCGTCGAAGATGCCGGCACCGACTTCCGGCTGGCCGACGGAGCGGTGCAGCCGCGGTTCGTGTTGCGCCGGTTCGTCGACGGCGACCTGTCTGGCCTCTTCGAGGACGAGTCAACCGTCGCGTTCGACGCCGACGCGCCCATCGTGGTGGTAGACACGAGTGAACTGTTCTCGCGCAGTGAACTCGTCGCGCAGCTCACCCAGGTGTGCACGACGGCGTGGATCCAGGCAGTCGTCTCGGATCGCTCCGCCAAGCGGACGCGCTACCTGATCCGCGAAGAGGGCTGGCGCGACATGACCTCGCTCGCCGCGTTGCAGATGTTCCAGCAATGGCTCAAGCTCTCACGCCACTACGGCATCAGCAACATCGTGATCCTGCACAAGATGGGCGATCTGGATGCCGTCGGTGACGCCGGGTCGAAGGAACGCAACCTCGCCTACTCGATCGTCGGCGACATCGAGAACAAGTTCATCTTCCGCGCCAACCATCAAGAGGCCGCCGCCCTGCGCGAGCGCCTCAACATACCGGCGACCCACGTCGAAGATGCGCGTCGGCTGCGGATGGGCGTCTTCCTCGCCTACGTCGGCCAGTACGCGTACGCGGTCGACTGCTTCGCGACCTCGACGGCGTGGGAGTACGAGCTCTTCGCGACCGACAGCGCGCTACAGCACCACGAGGACGACGGGATGCTGCGCCTCTTTGATACCGCGGAACTCGACCGCTTCTGGCCAGACGACTCTCCCCCCGACGCCAGCCTCGAGGGCTGGCTCTCACCGCCCTGGAAGGAGGCACCCCAATGAGTCTCGACACCACGCCGCGCGCGTTCGCCTCGGTCACCGGTCCCACCGCGATGTTCACCACCCCGGATGGACTTGTCGAACCCCTCGCCGCAACGCCGGTCGCCGACATCCGTCAGATGATCCTGCGCCGCACTGCGGAAGAAGCGCGGCGCACCGGCATTCCGGTGGAACTCGTCACCACGGGCGACCGAGGCGAACATCACATGCTCATCGCCGCTGACGGCACGATCGCCTCGCCCGCGGCGAGCGCGGCTGCCATGCCGATCACCGAGCAACCACTGACCGCGAGCCCATCGCAACAAGGAGAGGAGGTGAACACCGAAGCTCCGGAGCACGAGCCGATCCGCAATCACCGTGCCCCGGAGCCTCCCCGGCGCCCATCGTTCATCGACACGGCGGCCCCGGCTGAGCAGACCGTCCGCGGGTGGCGGGCATTCTTCGCCCGTCTCGGGTTCGGACCGTCGCCTGCGGCGCTCGAGCGCCAGGCAAATGATCGGGCTGTGTCGCAGCAGTGGGCCGGATGCCGCACCATCGCGGTCGCGAACGGCAAGGGCGGAGTGGGCAAGACGATGACGACGGCCATGCTCGCCGCGGTGTTCGCCCGGCATGGTGGCGGCACCGTGCTCGCGTGGGACAACAACGACACCCGCGGCACTCTCGGCTGGCGCACCGAGCAGGGGCGCTACGACACGACGATCAAGGATCTGCTGCCCGCGGCATCCGACCTGCTCGCTCCCGGTGCGGGAGTCGCAGACATCGCACGATTCGTGCACCACCAGCCAGTCGACCGGTACGACGTGCTGCGCTCGAACCCCGAGCTGCTCGCCGTGCATCAGCGCATCCTCACCGCCGAGTTCGACCTGGTCATGCAGATCGCCGCCCGCTACTACCGTGTGGTCATCTTCGACTCGGGCAACGACGAGTCTGCGGAGCGCTGGCTGCGGATGGTCGACTCGTCATATCAGCTCGTCGTCCCTACGCTGGCCGCGCCGGAATCGGCCGAATCGGCGGCGCTCCTGCTCGACGCGCTTCGCGAGCGAGACGAACGGTCGCGATCGCTTGCCGACAACGCGGTGGTCGTCGTCACCGAGGCGGAGCCCAACGCGCGTTCCGCCAATCGCATCGCGGATGGCTTCGCCGGGCACGTCCGGGCAGTCGAGCGCATCCCGTTCGACCCTGCCCTCAAGTCGGGTCCGCTGCGTCTCGACGACCTCCGGCCGACCACTCGAGACGCATGGATCCGCGTCGCCGCATCCGCGGCGCGCGGCCTCTGAAAGGAGAAGGCCATGAGGCAGGGGATGCTCGGCAAGGGGATCGCGGCCCTCGTCGCCATCGCCGTCGTGTTCAACTTCGTGTTCTCGTTCATGGCGGAGTTCGTGACGTGGGTCGCCTGCGGGTCCCGTCCAACGGCGGAGAGCTTCTTCTCGGGGCTGTGGCTCGCGGTCACCGGCAGCTCGGCGGCGTACACCGCCCCGGCCGGGTGTGAGCTTCCCCGAGGGGCCATCATGATCGCCGATTACGTGGCGGTCGCCATGGTCGTGGCGCTCGCGGTCGCCGCGTACCTCGCCTACCGCCGCTACAAGGAATCGGATCGCGCATTCATCGCCGACCTGCTCTCACGGCCGGGCTTCGCGAACGCCGCCGAGGTCCGCGACGACTTGTCGGGAAAGGCCGTCTTGCGGCGCGCCGAGCAGCTTCGACCCGATGTCGTCCGCCCCAAGCCGACGGACGTCGGCTGGCGCGTCGGCCGCGCTCGCGGCACCGATGTGTTCGTCTCGATCGAAGACTCCGTAGTGCTCGAGGGGCCACCCCGCTCGGGCAAGGGCTTCCGTGTACTGATCTCCGCGATCCTGGATTGGTCGGGTCCGCTGATCACAACCTCCACGACGAACGACAACCTCACCGCCACGATGCGCATGCGTGAGCGGCGCGGCCAGGTGCACGTGTTCGACCCTCAGGAGCTGACCGGGGTGCGGCATCCGACACGCATCTCCCCCTTCGCCGGGTGCGAAGACCCGCTCGTTGCGGCACAGCGCGGCAACGCGATCGTCACCGGCACCGCGATCGGCGTCTCATCGACCAACGGCGAGTGGGCGCAAGCGGCCGGCGATGTGCTCGGCCAGCTGCTGCACGCCGCAGCCGTTGGCAACTGCTCGATCGACGACTTATACCGCTGGGGCACGAACCCGACCGTCGCGCAGAACGCTGCGGTCTCGATCCTGCGGACGGACGGCGCACCTGGCTGGGGTGACTCGCTGGACTCGACACTCTCGGCCGACATCAAGCTCGTCTCGTCCATCTGGTTCGGCGTCCGCGGCGCGGTGGCTCCGCTGGCGATTCCGCAGATTCGAGAAGCGCTCACGCCCCGCGCCGGCGACCGGGTCTTCGACCCGCACGATTTCCTCGACGACGCGAACACCCTGTATCTGATCGGCTCCGCGGCCGGAGCCGGCGCCATGGGCGGATTCATCGGCGCGCTTCTCGACGACGTCGTCGAGGTCGCCCGCTCGCGGGCCGTCTCGTCGCCGGGAGCGCGGTTGCAGCACCCGCTCGGTCTCATCCTCGACGAGATCGCGAACATGTTCCGCTGGGGCAATCTGCCGCGGATCATGGCCGACGGCGGTGGCCGCGGAATCTGCACGTTCATCGTGCTGCAGGCTTTGTCGCAGGCCGAGACGTCCTGGTCGCGCGCTGAGGCCGACACCATCTGGGCCGCAGCGACCGCAAAGGTGATCCTCGGCGGCGGCTCGAACGTGAGTCACCTTCGCGACATCGAAGCCATCCTCGGCAGCCGACAGCGCACGAGAACGCAGCGCTCGTGGTCGACGCGTGAGGCAGGACACTCCACCAGCGAGCATCACGAACGCCTGCCGCTGATGTCGGTCGACGAGATCCGACGGATGCCGCCGAGCGTCGGCCTGCTCGCCTACCGCAATCGCCGCAGCGCGCTTCTCGACCTAACCGGGTGGGACGAGCGCCGCGATGCCAGCGTCATCCAGGCCACGAAGCGCGCCATGGAACAGGACCAGCGGGAGGTCTTCCTCGACAGGACCCGGCTGACGCCCGAGCCCGAGGCGGTGAGCGAGGAATGAGTAACCGCCGCAAGCCCGTCACGCGCAATGCCTATCGGTCGGAGTTCCTGTCGTCGCCCGCATGGCTCGCGCGGCGCGCTCGATGGTTCCGGAAGCAAGAGCGTCTGGGACGCCCGCTGGCCTGTGCGGGATGCGGGCGGCCGGCAACCTCGAGCCAGCTCGAGCTGCACCACCTCGACTACAGCGGCGTGCGGTTCGCCGGCGGCACGTGGCGAGCGTTCGAACGTCACATCGACCTCGTGCCGCTGCATCGGTATTGCCATGGGATGCTTCACCAGATCATCGAGCACGATCGCGTGCTCGCCCACCACCGCGGGCGTCGCGTCGCCTCGACGATCGCCTTGAACATCGTCAGGCAGAAGCTGATCCGGCTTCGGGAGACGGCATGAACGAGCCCGAACTGACTCCCGAACAGATTGAGGCGATGGTCGCGGCGCAGCTCGCCGGACCGCCGATCCTCAGCCACCCCGATGAGCCGACCGGCGTGCCGCCCGTCGACTGGCGGCACCTCACGACGGAGGAATCGCGCAACGCATGGACGGAACTGCGTGAGTGGGTGGAGTGGTTCACCGTGCGGTACGACCTGTCGATCGGCATGGTGCCGCCGTGCTGGTGGAAGCATGGCGAACTCGTCGAGGAGCTGTCGGCCCTGCACATCCTGCACCAGGCATCCTTCGATAAGAACGACACAGGCTTCGGCCCCATCGGATGGCACGAACGCCTCGCCCAGGCCAAGGATCGGCTTCGCCGCGTCGGCTCGGGCTGCTCGAGCAAGCACGACTCGCTCAGGCCACGCTCGTGGACCGGCCAGACCGACGAGACCGAATGGGACGCGTGGATCGACCAGAACCACGCCGGCTGAGACACGACGTGTCTCCTGAAGGGAAGGAAGAAGGATGACGACCAGAATCCCGGTCACGATCGAGGGCAACCTCACCGGTGACCCCGAGCACGGCGCGAGCGAGTCGGGCAACGAGTACGCCCGGTTCACTGTCGCCGTCAACGACCGGCGTCTCAACGAGACAACGAACCGCTGGGAGGACGCGGGCACGGTGTTCCATCGCGTCGTGGTGTTCAACCAGCAGTCGCGCAATGTGGCGACCTCGCTCCGCAAGGGCGACGCCGTCATCGTCGCAGGTGACCTCCGGTTCGGCACCTACGCCGACAAGGAGACCGGTCAGACTCGCGAGACGCGCGACGTCGTCGCGGACAGTGTCGGCGCGTCGCTGAAGTATGCCGCGGTCGCCGTCGAGCGTTCCCCAAAAGCTAGCGGCCCCGTCGCGGAGAGATCCGCTACGGGGCCGGTAGCAGCGCCGGTCTCGTACACCGACGCCGGGATTGCTCGCTGACCCATCGCAACAGGAGAGCGGCGTGGGAGTCATGGTACTCCTGCGCCGCTCTTCGGTGTGATCGAGCGTCGCCGGCACGACCAGTCAGGTGATCCTGTAGCCGTCCGCGGTGGTCTGAATTGTCCGAGGTCCGCCCGCGGCCACGTAACGCCCAAGAACCGCGCCGCCGACTCGGATCACGCCAGAACGTTCCCTGTCCCCGTCAGTGTTTGGGGTCCACGACGCAACGTAGACGTCGCCGCCGAGCTCGACACGAATGCTCGCCTTCGTAGCTGGAAGGATCGATTTCGATGCCCGAGGGAGTCGAAGCTGGCCGGCCGCGAGGTCTTAGCCGTAACGTTCTGGGTGGGACGAACGATCGCCACGCGAGCGGGGAGTGCAACCTCGCCGAATGGGGCAGAACTCGTCATCGAGTCGAGGTCAGGTGCAGTGCTGTCGGCGTGCGCTTCGGCGCTTTCTGACCGAGTACGACCGCGACCGCTGGCACTCATCGCTCGGCTACACCTCACCAGCCGACCACCCTCGGCAATGTACCCATCAAATGGAAAACGACTCACACGGGGCCCGAATCTAGCGACGGGGCTGCCCCTTCGGATCGTTTGACCCCGTGCCATCGTTCGCCGGATGCCGCATTTCGTTTCGCAAGCGGGACGGGCCCAGACCAATTAATCGGCGGGATCATGCCCCGCTTCAGACTCTTCCCAAGACGAGAAGGGACGGTCGTCTCGTCCCAAGTAGTCCAGCACTAGAGCCGGCAATCCGAGGTTGGTCGTCAGCGTGCTCACCGATTGACGCACGTACGGATAGGCGATGAAGTACGCGTTCGTCTCGATCCATGCGGCAACAGCTGGCCAAGTGGTCTCGAGTTCTTCGATGACGTCGAAAGTCACCACGTGCGCGAGCTGAATCTTTGTCGGGGAACCCTCGCCATTTGATGGTGAGCATTCGACCGAATGAGAGAACCGCACAAGCACGCGATTCTGCTCGTCGAGGTGCCCAAGCTGCGGTTCTTCGACCTGCACGTGGACAGACATCTCTGGGCCGATGCTTCCGACTGGCCCGGCGTGAACCTCATCCAGCCGGACATCAACCACCTTCGTGGCGTCGATGATCCGCTGGACGTCCTGTGGCGCTACCTCTGGGCTGAATGTGGAGTTGATTGTGAGCAGCGTCACCGCTGCGCCATCCGACGGAGACTATGTTCGAGCGCAGAGCGCACTCCGGTCATCTGGCGTTGTTCTCGCCATTCCTCCAGCGGCACGACGTCCCGGAAGGTGGCCGAGATGGCCTTCGCGCGGGGAGCGGGTCGCGAGACGCGCTCCCAGCGCACGGTTGTCGCATCGGGATTCTTCATAAGGCAGTTGTCAATCTGAACTGCAACAGCTTCGGTCGGTTGCCGCTCCCCAAGTGCCATCCCCCGCGAGGCGTCGAGCCAAACAAGAACTTCTCCCCATGCCCAAGCGTGTTTGTTTCCGCTGACTGTGGCAAACGGCACTGGAAAGTCCGTCTCTAGGCTCCACTTGCGCACCGCCTCTCGGCTGACGCCCACCCGAGTCGCAATATCAGACGTCGAAACAAGGTCGCGGTCAACTCGGACTGCCACAAAGCCGGGTACTGCAGTCTCTAGGGCTCGGACGACATCCAAAACCTCGGCCGGCGCGTTCTGCTCGCGTACCTCAAACGAGACCGTTATGC
>NZ_JBFUFC010000079.1:0-16860 GCF_056403635.1 Microbacterium sp. P2_F9
GGCCACGACCTCGTCGTCATCGCGGGCGCGCTCACGGGCGAGCCGGCCGGCGGCGGCCGCGACGATCAGCTCCTCATCGCCGATCGGGAGCGGTTCGCCGACGCGCTCGCCGTCCACCTCTCCGCCGTGCGCCCCGGGGCCKCCGTCGCATTGATCGGCGATGTCGCGTATGGCATCCTCCCTGCGGCGCCGGGCACGCTCGATCGGGTCGTCGCGATCGCCCAGGACTTCCTCGGCCGCGTCGGCTCCCGGCTTCCCGCCGTCATCGCCGTCGGCTCGATGGCGCACGACATCGCATCCACCGCGCACTCCCGAGCGACCGCGGACCGCGTGCTGCGCGTCATCCGTCGCCGGGTGACGTCGCAGCTGGTGGCGTCGATGGCCGATGTGCAGACGGAATCGCTGCTGCTGGAGCTGCGCGACCTGACGGCGTCGCGCGGCGATGAGGCGACCGGACCGGTGGCCACCCTCCTCGCGTACGACGAGCGCCACGACGCGCACCTGCTCGAGACGCTCGAAGCCTGGCTCGACAGCTTCGGCGACGTCGCCTCGGCCGCGGCGGCGACCTTCGTGCACCCGAACACGCTGCGCTACCGGCTGCGGCGACTTGCCGAGGTGAGCGGACTCGAGCTCGCCGACCCGGAGCAGCGGTTCGCGGCCATGCTCGAACTGCGCATGCTCACCAGGCGCTGAGGCCGTCTCTCCAGATCAGTCGGATGCCGCGCGCCAGATCCAGTT
Organism: Microbacterium sp. P2_F9; assembly: GCF_056403635.1. Taxonomy (NCBI): domain Bacteria; kingdom Bacillati; phylum Actinomycetota; class Actinomycetes; order Micrococcales; family Microbacteriaceae; genus Microbacterium; species Microbacterium sp. P2_F9. The sequence continues at coordinate 739 of NZ_JBFUFC010000079.1, forward strand.
GCGGCGCTCGTACAGCTCCACCAGGCCGATGTGGCGCATGTTGTGCAGCGACGGGTTGGGATCGTCCGCTGTCTCGGTGCCGGTCTCGGCGGTGATCCAGGTGCAGCCCAGGGTTGCGGCATCCGCCACCCTCCTCGCCATGAGGGCCGTCTGGGCGCCGCGGCCGCGGTACTCCGGAAGTGTCGCGGCGCCGCTGAGCGACCCTATGCCATTCGCGGCATAGAGGCACGCGGTCGCTGCGAGGGTGTCGCCGTCCCACGCGCCGTACATCTGGAAGCCGGGGATGCCGACCTGCGAGGCGGACCAGTCGGGGAGGGCGCTGTCGGCCGGCATCTCGAAGACCTCGATCATGAGATCGGCGTAGCGACGGGCATCGGCGAGTTCGATCGGTGCAATGCGCAGGTCGGTCGCCGTCGCCGCGTGCACATCCTCGATCGGAGCCGCGAACTTCACCCACGCCTGGCCCGGCTTCGATCCGCGCGCCGCGAGGATCTCCTCCCACGGTCCGTCCGCCCGCGGGGCGATGTGCCACAGCAGGCTCTTCGCATCGGCGACGCGTGCGAAGGCGAGCACCTCGTCGACGATCGACTCGGTGACCGGTTCGGTGATGCCGAAGCCGACGGCGCGGCTCCAGAATCCGCCGGTCGGATCGTCGGCCATCACCGTGACGACCCCGCCGCCGATCCGGGTCGTGCTCATGCCGAGAGCGGCCTTGACCTCCGGCGTCGTGCCGGCGAAGGCGGCCTCCATGTAGGCGGCCTCGCCGAGCTCGGTGGCCCGCATTGCTTCACGATCGTCCACGCTGACGTCCTTCGCAGTGAGAATTCCTGGAAGCACAGTAGTGCGTCGCCTGGCAAGGCGGACAGTGCTTCGCACGTTAGGCTCTCCCGCTATGGCCCTCGGCGCGACGATGTACACCTTCACGGTGCAGCTGGCCGACGTCGACCGCGGCGTCTACGACGATTTCAACCTTCGGGTGGCGCGGCATCCGTCCGAAACCGACGCCTACATGGTCACCCGGCTGCTCGCGTACTGCCTCGAATACGAGGAGGGCATCGCGTTCAGCGAGGGCATCTCGTCCACCGCCGAGCCGGCGGTCGTGGTGCGCGACCGCACGGGACATCTGACCGCGTGGATCGAGGTGGGCGCACCGGATGCCGAGCGCCTGCACTACGGCAGCAAGCTCGCCGACCGCACCACGATCTACACGCACCGCGACCCTGCCAAGGTGCTCGCCCCGCTGGCGGGCAAGCGCATCCACCAGGCCGAGTCGATCACGCTGCACAGCTTCGATGCCGGTTTCGTCGATGCGGTCGTCGACCTGCTCGACCGGCGCAACACCGCCACCCTCTCGGTCACTGAGCGCCAGGTCTATCTCGAGCTGAACGGCACGACGCTGAGCACCGCCATCCACGACGAACCTATCCAGTAGCGGGGATCGGCTGTCGGTCCTAGCGGAGGATGTCGTCGGCGCCAAGCTGAAGAATCCGCCCGATGTCGCCGGCGCGCATGTCGCGAGCGCGCATCGGTTCAGCCACATCGGCGGGCGATTCGCGAAGCGCGATCTCGCGCTGCTTCCGTAGGGAGCGCCGCCTGACGGCGACCCAGAGCAGCTGGGCAAGGCTGACGACGACCAGCGCTCCCAGCACCCCGGCCAGGATCGCCGCCTGTGTCTGCGGGTCCATGTCAGTGAGGGTAACTCCGGGATGATCGCCGGGCAATGCGATGACCGACGCGGTGGCTCTGCGCTGGCGCGCGTGTGAGCATGGGGACATGGACTACACGCAGCTCGGCCGCACGGGGACTTCGGTCTCGCGGATCGTATTGGGCACGATGAACTTCGGCGATCGCACGTCCGAGGAGGACTCGTTCGCGATCTTGGACCGCGCCATCGAGCTCGGTGTGAACTTCATCGACACGGCGAACGGGTATGGCGGCGCCGGTGGACGGGGCGCGACCGAGGAGATCATCGGGCGCTGGTTCGCCGCGCGGCCGGGGGTGCGGGATGACATCGTGCTCGCCACGAAGGTGCACTCGCCGATGGTCGACCCCACCGCGGACGGCGACGTCGTGAACGCCCGCGGCGCCTCCGCGTGGCAGGTGCGCCGCGAGGCGATCGGCTCGCTGAAGCGGCTGCAGACCGACCGGATCGACCTGTACCAGTTCCACCACATCGACCGCCACATCTCCTGGACGGAGCTGTGGCAGGCGATGGAAGTCCTGGTCGCCCGCGGCGAGGTCGTCTACACCGGCAGCTCCAACTTCGCGGCCTGGAACATCGCCCAGGCGAACGAGATCGCGCAGCAGCGGCACTTCCTTGGTCTSGTCAGTGAGCAGTCGCTATACAACCTCGCCCAGCGATCGATCGAACTCGAAGTCGTCCCGGCCGCGCAGAACTACGGTCTCGGCATCCTGCCCTGGTCTCGGCTCGGGGGAGGACTGCTGAGCGGCGGCTCGACCGACCCGAAGGCCCGCTCCGCCGGACTCACCTCCGCGCGGGCGAAGCGCCAGGACCAGCTCGAAACCTATGAGCGATTCGCGGCGGAGCGCGGGTGGACGCCGTCGGCGCTCGGACTCGCGTGGCTGCTGCACCAACCAGGGGTAACCGGGCCGATTGTGGGGCCTCGGACGGTCGCGCAGCTGGAATCGGCCGTCTCGGCGCTCGACATCCATCTCAGCGCGGAGGATCTGAACGCGCTCGACGAGCTCTTCCCCGGTCCTGGCGGCCAGGCGCCGGAGGCCTACGCCTGGTAGCCCCCCGCCCGCCAGTGGGCAGGATTTGCACCTTGCTTTACAGACGTAATATAGTTTACGTCTGTAAAGAAGGGTTTATCGATGAGTCTCACACCTGACCCGCGAGCGCTGCGTTCGCGCGCGTCGCTCCTGGATGCCGCACGCCAGCTTGTGGACGCGCGCGACATCTCTTCGATATCGATCACGGATGTCTGCACCCTTGCCGGGGTCAGCCGTCCGACCTTCTACCAGCACTTCGGCGACATCGCCACGCTGGTCCAGGCCGCCGCGATCGAACGCCTCGAGCAGGTCTTCGACGCGACGGCCGCAGTCGCCACGCCCGCTGAACCGACGGTCATGCTGACGAACGGGGTGCGCCGCCTCATGCAGGGGCTCGCCGAGCACGCGCCGTTCTACCGACGGGTGCTCGAGGAGACGAGCGTCCTGGCCGTTCAGACGCTCGTGATCGACTTCGTCGCGGCCCGCCTCCTGACGTTCGTGGAGCGCTCGGGCGCCGCTGACCCCGAGCAGATCCGCTCCCGCCTGCGCCTCCTCGCGGCTGGCGCCGCCTGGCTGGTCATGGAGCAGCTGGGTGACCGGCGCGACCCGGACGGCCTGGAATCCGCGGCGTCCCGCATCGCGCAGCAGCTCGCGGCGTCGATGGTCGAAGGCGGGCGGTCATGAAGAAGGCCCGCACCGCAGTCGTGCTGTCCGGCATCGCGCTGATCCCGCTCATCTACGCCGGCTCGCTCATCTGGTCGAACCAGGACCCGCTCCACCACCTCGATCAGATCCCCGCGGCCATCRTCAACGAGGATGTGCCCGCGACTTCGCCTGCGACCTCGGATGACGGACAGTCGCAGGAGGTCGATCTCGGCGGCGATCTTGTGGACACGCTCACCGCCGATGACAAGAACACCGACTTCGCGTGGGAGGAGCTCGACGCGGATGCCGCGGCGAAGCTGCTGGCGTCCGGCGACGTCCTCGCGGTGCTGACTGTTCCCAGCGACTTCTCCGCCGACGCCGTGTCGGTCGCCGGCGACGAGCCCACCGCCGCGAGGCTGACCATCCGCACCAACGACGCCGCCAACCAGATCGTCGGCAACATCGCGTCGACCGTCGGTGCGCGGGTCACGGCTGCCCTGTCGACCTCGGTGTCGTCGACCTACCTGGACTCCATCTACCTGGGCTTCAGCGACATCCACTCCCAGATCGGAGACGCGGCTGCGGGAGCGGCCGAGCTGTCCGCGGGAGTCGACGATGCGTCGACCGGCGCCACCCGGCTCGCCGACGGGCTGACCGACCTCGCGGGCGGCAGTTCGCGGGTGAGCGCGGGCGCCTCGAGCCTCCAGTCCGGCGCGACAAGCGCGGCGGGTGCTGGCGCACAGGTCGCCACGGGCGCAGCCGGCATCGCCACCGGCATCGCCGCGGCGCTCGACGGCGCTCGCTCCCTGCAGTCCGGCGCCGCCGTGCTCAGTGCAGCGACGACGGGTGTCGCGTCCGGCGCTGCCGCCGTCAACGACGGCCTGCAGGCCCTGGCTACGGGCTACGCGAGCATGACCGACGCACAGCGCCTTGCCGCGATCAGCCAGCTCGCGGCATCCTCCGGCGCTCTTTCGGCCGGCGCCACCGGCGTCCAGGGCGGCGCCACCACGCTCGCGACGGCGACCGGCCGGCTCGTCGGCAGCGCCGATGCCGGCACCGGTCTTGCGACGCTCGACGCCAAGTCGCACGAACTCGCCTCCGGCGCCGAAGGTCTGGCGACCGGGCTCGGCACGCTCAGTGCCGGTGCGACCGATCTCGCGACGGGAGCGTCAGCCGTCTCCGGCGGAGCAACGGATGCCTCGGCCGGCGCCGCAGCCCTCGCCTCCGGTATCGCGCAGCTGCAGACCGGGTCCGCGAGCCTCGCCGATGGCCTGGGGTCGGGGGCGCAGGCGATCCCGACCTACACCGCCGCCCAAGCTGACACGTTGAGCGCCGTGGCCGCCGACCCCGTCGAACTGGACGCGCAGCGGTCGAACGAGGTGCCCGCCACCGGCTACGCGCTGGCGCCGTACTTCATGACACTGGCGCTCTGGGTGGGCGCACTCGCCTTCTATCTGATGTTCCCTGTGCTCAGGCAGAAGCTGTCGGCCCGAAACCTGCCTGCCTGGCGGATCGCGCTCGGCAGCTACCTGCCGGGTGCGCTCATGGCCGTGACGCAGAGCCTGCTGGTCGTCGTGATGGTCCGGTTCGGCGTGGGCATCGAGCCGGCGAACCTCGCCGGCCTCGCCGGGATCGTCCTGCTGACGAGCCTGACGTTCGTCGCGATCAACCAGGCGCTGATCGCCCTGATGGGCCCGGTCGGCCGGTTCGTCGCCCTGGTGCTGATCGTGTTCCAGCTGGCCTCTGCCGGCGCGACTTACCCGATCCAGACGACGCCCGACCTCTTCCAGACCGTCCACTCCTGGCTGCCCTTCAGCTATGCGGTGGGGGCGTTCCGATCGCTGATCGCGGGCGGCTCCATCGGAGTCTGGCCCGCCGTCGGCGTCCTCAGCGTGTGGCTGCTCGCCGCGCTCGCGGTGACGACCGTGGCGGCAGGGCGCGCCCGCCGGCGGGTGACAAGTGCCGCGTCGGGGCCTGTCGCGCTCACCGACGACGACGTCGCCGGCGTCGCGCCGGTTCCCGCCCCGCCCGTGGCGGCACGCCGGCTGGCGGTCAGCTGAGCAGCAGGTAGCCTGCGCCGACGACCGTGAACACGATCACCAGCCGCTCGAACAGCGCCTGGTTGAGGCGATGGGCGAACCAGAGGCCGAAGAGCGCGCCTCCGACCACGGCCGGCACGAGCACGAGGTCGAGCAGCAGGCCGGGTCCGGTGATCAGACCGAGGCCGATCGAGAACGGCACCTTGGTGAGGTTCACGAGCGCGAAGAACCATGCCGCGGTGCCGAGGAACTCCTTGACCGAGAAGCGGGACGCCAGGAAGTACATCGACATGACCGGCCCTGCGGCATTCGCCACCATGGTCGTGAAGCCGCCCAGCGCGCCATAGGCAGCCGCGGCGACCCGATGCGATCCGCCATCCGCGACGGTGCGTCCCATCCGTCGCCGAATCAGGGTGACGGCGATGACCGCCAGCAGGATCACCCCGATGACCTTGCGCACCCAGGCGTCGTCGGCGAACGCCAGGAAGACCACGCCGAGCAGGAGCCCCACCACCACCGCGGGTGCCAGCCGCAGCAGCGCCCGCCAGTTCACGTGCCGTCGGTAGGCGGTGATCGCGAACGCGTCGGCCACGATCAGCAGGATGAGCAGCGCCCCGGTGGACTGCTTGGCCGGCAGGATCGCCGCGAAGATCGCCACGGCCAGTGTGTTCGCGCCCGGAACGGCGGTCTTGGAGACTCCGACCGAGATGGCCGCCACGGCGAGCAGGAGCCATGCCCACCACGGGAGCTCGGGCATCTCAGACAAGGGCATAGGGTCCTGAGGGCTTGATTGGTGGCCGATGGCGATCAATACAGGATGTCATCGTCTGGCGGAGACGCGCTCGGCGCGGCAGGCTCGGATCATGGACACACCGGAGTGGATTCAGCATCGCGGGCTTGTCGCCTGGGTGGAAGAGATGGTCGAACTGTGCACGCCGACGGCGGTGCACTGGTGCGACGGCTCGGATGCCGAGTACGACGCGCTCTGCGAGCAGCTCGTCGAGGCAGGCACCTTCATCCGACTGGACCCGGTGAAGCGGCCGCGCAGCTTCCTGGCGCGCAGTGATGCGAGCGATGTGGCCCGGGTGGAGGAGCGCACGTTCATCTGCGCGCGCAGCGAAGAGGATGCCGGCCCGACGAACAACTGGATGGATCCGAAGGCGATGATGTGGATTCTCCGTGGCCTGTTCGCCGGGTCGATGGCGGGCCGCACCATGTACGTGGTGCCGTTCAGCATGGGCCCGCTCGGGTCGCCCATCGCCCAGCTGGGCGTGCAGATCACGGACTCGCCGTACGCCGTCGTGAGCATGAAGATCATGACCCGGATGGGTCGTGCGGCCGCGGAGGTGCTCGGTGCGGACGGCGAGTTCGTGCCATGCATGCACAGCGTCGGTGCACCCCTGGCCGAGGGTGAGCAGGATGTCGCCTGGCCGTGCAACCCGACCGAGAAGTACATCGTGCACTTCCCGGAGACGCTGGAGATCTGGTCGTACGGGTCCGGCTACGGCGGAAACGCGCTGCTGGGCAAGAAGTGCCTGGCCCTGCGGATCGCGTCCACGATGGCCCGCGACGACGGGTGGCTCGCCGAGCACATGCTCATCCTGGGCGTGACCGATCCGCAGGGGGAGAAGACGTATGTCGCGGCGGCGTTCCCGAGCGCGTGCGGCAAGACGAACTTCGCGATGCTCGTACCGCCGCCGGCGTTCGCCGCCAAGGGGTGGAAGGTGACCACGGTCGGCGACGATATTGCGTGGATCAAGCCAGGTGAGGACGGCAGCCTGGTCGCGATCAATCCAGAGGCGGGCTACTTCGGGGTTGCGCCCGGTACGTCGTATGCGACGAACCCGAACGGGATGGAATCGATCCGCTCCGACACGATCTTCACGAACGTCGCCCTCACCGACGACGGAGACGTCTGGTGGGAGGGGTTGGACGGCCCGAAGCCGGCGCACGCGATCGACTGGCAGGGGAACGATTGGACTCCGGATGCCGGGACGAAGGCGGCGCACCCGAACTCCCGGTTCACGTCCCCGGCGTCGTTGAACCCGGCGCTGGACGAGTCGTGGGACGACCCGCAGGGGGTGCCGATCCGGGCGTTCGTGTTCGGCGGTCGGCGCGCCGGCACAATTCCGCTGGTCGCGCAGAGCTTCAACTGGGCGTTCGGGGTCTACATGGCAGCGACGATGGGCTCCGAGACCACCGCCGCCGCGTTCGGCGAGCAGGGCGTGGTGCGCCGGGACCCGTTCGCAATGCTGCCGTTCTCCGGCTACCACATGGGCGACTACATCAACCATTGGCTCGCACTGGGCCGGAACGTCCGCAACGCTCCCCGCATCTTCCAGGTGAACTGGTTTCGGCGCGACGAGGACGGGCGCTTCCTCTGGCCCGGGTTCGGCGAGAACATGCGCGTGCTGGAATGGATCGTCGCCCGCTCCCGCGGACGCGCGCTCGCCATCGAGAGTCCGCTGGGGTGGGTGCCGCGCTATGAGGACCTCAGCTGGGATGGCCTCGACTTCTCCCAGGAAGACTTCTTCGCCTGCATGGCCATCAACCGCCGCGACTGGACCGCCGAGCTCCTCGACGTCGAAGAGCTCTTCATGAAGCTCTACAACCGCCTGCCCAAGGAGATGGAGATGATCCGCTCCCTCACCACCAGCGCGCTCTGGCGCTCACCGAAGCAGTGGGAGATGAACGGCGACCCCACCTGACCGGCATGCATTCCCTGCCCGACTGCTTGATCGGCCGCGGGTGTCGCCGGATATGACGCATGGACCGGCAGGGACGACGCCGCCTGCCGGTCCAGCGGGTCAGACCAATGCGCGCAGGCCGTCGACGAGCGGCGTGGTGGGTCGACCGATGATGCGGGCAAGGGTGCCGTCGCTGTCGGCGAGTGCACCATTGCGGATGCCGGAGTCCAGCGCGGTGACGAAGCCGATTGTCCCGCCATCGAGCCCGGCCGCTTCGAGGGCGGCGGCGTGTTCCGTCGACGACAGCGACTGGTAGTCGACCGGACGGCCGGTGACCTCGGCGATCGCGTCGGCCAGTTCCTGGTAGCTCCAGGCGACGTCGCCGCCCAGCTCGTAGATCTCGCCGATGTGCCCTTCGCTGAGCAGAACCGCGGCGGCGGCATCCGCGTAATCAGTGCGACTCGCCGATGCGACCCGACCATCCCCAACGCTCGCGGCGACCACGCCGGTCTCGCCCGCACGAGTCAGGTCGGCGGCGTAGTTCTCGGTGTACCAGTTGTTCCGCAGGATCACCGCGGGCAGCCCCGACAGAGCGATCGCCTCCTCGGTGGCCTTGTGCTCGGGCGCGAGCACGAGGTCGCTCGTCGTCGCCTTGGGAGCGCTGGTGTAGACGAACTTCGAGACCCCGGCTGCGACAGCGGCATCGATGACCGACTGGTGCTGCGCGGCGCGTCGCCCGACCTCCGAGCCGGAGATGAGCAGCATCGCGTCGACGCCGTCGAGCGCAGCGGCGATGCTCGCGGGGTCGGCGTAGTCGAGCGCGACCACGGTGACGCCGCGCGAGGCGAGGTCGGCAGCTTTGGCAGTGTCGCGGGCGCCGGCGACGATGCTGCGCGGTTCAGCGCCGCGCGTGAGGAGGCTGTCGATGACGAGGCGGCCGAGCTGACCGGTGGCGCCGGTGACGAGGATGGTCATAGGTGGATCCCTTCGTGGTTGGACACGGGGGACAACAGCGGGTAGGCATCATTGCCTTCCCGATGGGCGGTACCCACTTTCAGGTAAGGTACCCACATGTCAGTAAGTTTTGCGGAAATCAAGGGCTCATCCACTGACGCGTTCACCGAAGGGTGCAGCACGCGTGTCGTGCTCGATCACGTCATGAGCAAGTGGGGCGTGCTCGTGCTGTCGTCGCTGTCCGACGGGACAAGGCGGTGGGGCGGGCTCCGCCGCGACGTTGACGGCATCAGTGAGAAGATGCTCGCCTCGACCCTCAAGACGCTGAGCGCGGACGGCCTCGTCCATCGGGAGGCGTTTCCGGCGGTGCCGCCCAAAGTCGAGTACAGCCTCACGCCCCTCGGTCGCGATCTGATGGAAAGGATGCTGCCGCTCGTGGAGTGGGTCGCCGTCAACGCCGACCGGATGATCGGCGCCGAAGCGGACCCCCCGCGTTCTTCAGGCAGCGCCGGCGACGTAGCGTCTGCGCAACGCGCTGTGGCGTGAGTCCCGCGGAATTCCGCGGTTTTGTGGAGGGGATGACGGGAATCGAACCCGCGCTATCAGCTTGGGAAGCTGAGGTCCCTTCTTCGAATTGGTGCTGCTATTCCTTGAAAACACTGGGATTGCGGTCAGTGGGACGACTCAGGTGCACACATCGGTGCACACATAGGTATGTCGCGCCGCAGGAGCGGGTCAGGACCCGCGTATCGAGCATATTTGATGCCGGTCGTAAGTCGATCCGCTGTGGCGCGCGAGCGTAACGAGCGACGCTGGAGTCCCAAAAGGCCGGCGCTGGTCGGTGATTTCGCGATTGCAGGCCCTCCCCCAAAGGGGACTAAGTCAGGCGGCGCGCTCGGGGCCGGCGCCCCAAACGTCACCAGCAGCTGTCGTTCAGATCGCCGGCAGGTGTTCCGGCCGGGTGGGGAGCCGCTCGACGAATTGCTGGAGGTCCGAAACGAGGTAGAGCGGCTTCGTGCCGGAGAAGTGTGGGGTGAGGTCGCCGAGCCGGACGTGATGGCGCAGGCGCGAAGGGCTGATTCCCAGGGAGGCTGCGGCGGCGGCGTGGTCGAGGGCGACCGCGGTTGGTGCGGTTGTGGGGGCGTTAGTCACTCGCCGGTCGACCGACATTTGAGGTGAGCCCGACCAGGCGTCCGGCGCCTCGCGCCTTCTTTATCCAGTCCGAGGCGGTGCGCTCGGGGACGTTCAGTTCCAGCGCGATCATCTTGACGGGCGGGAGATCCGACAACGCGGACGTCCCGTAGAGAATCTCTATGACGTCCCAGCGCTCGTCCTTCGCTCCTCGCTTCACGACCGCGGATGCCATCCACGCGGGGATGATGCGTCCTTCGGTGCTGGTGAGATCCGCGATCGTGAGCCAGCTCTCGTCGGGCCCGTCGTCGAGCTGCACGGCGATGCACTGCGGGATTGCCGCTTGCAGGATCGCCTGTGGCGCGGTGTGGCGGAGGCGATCCTCGTCGAAGTTCGCGCTGACAGCGCGGTTGACGATGGTCGTGATGATGTATCGCCCACGCTCCGGGCTGTAGTGCGCCTCGATCGTGGTTTCGACGCCGGAGGTGTCATCGCTGGCTGTGGCGACGAAGCCGGGAGCAATACGCAACGCGGTACCGACGGGCTGCGTAATCGCAGACCCTGACATCGCCTGCCCGTCGGTTGTCTTCACGTCGACCTTCACCTCCTCAGCTTGCCTTACCGCGTTGGCATTCCGCAGATTGCTCTTGACTAACTATACGACTAAAGCGTGTACTGATGTCTAGCACCAATTTATATCTGCAAGTTCGGGAGTTCGGAGGGAACGAGATGAATGTCGTTGCAGTCGCAAATCAGAAGGGTGGCGTGGGCAAGACCACGGTGACCATGCAGGTCGGCGCGGCGCTGTCGCGTCGGTTCCGGGTGCTGGTGGTGGATGTCGACCCACAGCAGTCGACGGTGTGGTGGGCGGAGAACGCACGGGGCTGGCTGCCGTTCGACTTCGCCGGCAATCAGTCGCCGAGGATGCTCTCGCGGCTCCGCGAGCTGGGGATGGAGTACGACTTCGTGCTGGTCGACACGCCGGGAAGCCTGGAAGACACCCCGATTCTGGAGGCGGTGCTCGATGCTGCGGACTTCGTGGTGGTGCCGCTCACTCCAGAGCCGCTCGCGGTCGACCCGACGATGCGCACCATCACCCGCCTCATCGACCCCCGCCAGCTGCGCCACGCCGTGCTGCTGAATCGCCTAGACCCGCGCATCCCGAAGCAAGTTGACCGATGGCACGAGATCGTTGACACGAACGTCGGGGTGCCCCGGTTCGATGCGCACCTGCGGCAGTACAAGGTGCACGCCGACGCACCCGTGCTGGGTCAGCTGGTGACGAACGCGCCGGACACGCAGCGCACTGCCGGCCTGATCGCCGATGTCACCCGGGTCGCTCACGAGCTGAGCGACCAGTTCATCCCTGCGGCCATGGGGCGGTGGTGAATCATGGCGAAGGTCGACCTCGCGGAGAAGCTCAGCGATGTCCGGGCCCGTGTATCCGCAGAGATGTCCGGCGATGCGCAACCCGGGTTGCCGAAGTTCGCGCGTCTCACCCGGAAGGAGGCGCGGGTCCGTGAGGACCAATACGCTGCCCTCTCCACTCTCGCGCGGACGCTGATGCGGCGGCGCAAGGTCAAGGGCGAGCGGATCACCGAGAACACCCTGATCCGTGTCGCGATCGACCTGCTGCTCGCCCACCAGGACACGTTGCGCGGCGCGACTGAGGACGAACTTCGGGAGTCTGTCACTCCGGCAGCGTCAAACCTCCGAGCTTCGTCAGTTCCGGACCATCGGAGTCCTGAACACCCGAACTCCCGAAGATCGGCAGTCCGGGAGCTTCGTCCTTCGGAACCCACGAACTCCGACACTTCCGCACTGTCGACTTCAGGAGCGGGGGCACGGTCGTGAACCCGCTCTCCGCACCGGTGTCCGGGGAGTCTCTTGCGGAGGCGGGGGAGCGCATCCGGGCCGCCTGCCCGATTCTCGGCGCGACGGCCACCAACGAGGAATGCCACACCCGTCGGGAACTCATCACCGACACGCTCGACGCTCGCGGGGTCCGACCCGGCCCGCACACCTGGCACACCGCCCAGCTGCTGGACGGTCACGTCGTCGGGGTGTTCGCGGACTCCCCGGAGGAGGCCGAGATTGACCTCACCGTCTGGTGGGGCAGGCGCTGCCACTGGGTGATCTCAGACCCGGATTGCCAGGTGCTTCACGAGTACGTGCCTGCGAGCAAGCGCAGCGCGACGGCCGCGGTCACGCGGTTCCCGCTCGGCCCGCCGCGGCGACAGCGCGATCAGTTCGCCCCCGCCACGTCCCTGCTCGACGGGATCTTCCCCGAACGGGGGATCGGACGATGAGCGGCGAACACAACGGGAGCGAACCTCTGCTCCCCTCGCCTCGCGACGACAAGCGGCCCGATCCTTCTCGACCCGGCGAGCCGCAGCCGGACGCGGCGGCGCGGCGGGAGGAACTCCTGGCGAAAGGGAAACGGTACCGGGAGGCGCATCGGGAGGAGCGTGCGGCGGCGCAGGCGGAGTGGAAGCGCAACAACCGGGAGCGGGCGCGCGAACTCAACCGGCTGAGCATGCGGCGCGCGGCGCATCGCCGCAAGGCGGCCGCCGCGAAGGCGGACTGGCATCAGCGCTACTACGAGAAGCATGCCGAGCATCTGCGCGCCTACTCCCGTGAGTACCTGGCGAAACGCCGCGAGGCCGACCCGGAGGCCTACTGGGAGTGGCGGCGCGCGAGCCAGCGCGCCTGGTATCAGCGGCACAAGGACGAAGCGTTGGCGAAGTCACGGGCGCGGGCCCGCGAAGACCCCGCCGACAAGCGCGATTACGCCAACGCGTATTACCGGCAGCACACCGAGCAGGTCAAAGCGCGGCGACGCGAGTACTACCAGGAGAACAAGGACAAGATCACGGCACGGCAAAAGGAGTGGATCGAGAAAGACAAACGCCGCAGGGCCGCCGGGCTGCCGAAACGGAACCTGCACCGCACCCCACGGGCGGAACGCCAGGCAAACCAGCACGCCGCCGACGAATTCTTCGGCAAGCCCGTCGACCGGGCCCGCCTTGTGGGGTTGCGCGCGGAACTGGGCACCCCCGACGAACTGCTGCGTCGGTTCCAACGGGACAGCTACCGAGCCCGTGCGGTGGACTACGCCCACCGCAACCCGGAAACCCGCTCGACGGTCCTGGACCGGCGCAGCAGCGAGGAGCGGCGACTCGACGAGATCGCCCGCGTGATCAACGAACGCCTCCGCTACCGCGAGCCACCGCGCCAGCCCCACCACCTCGACCCCACCACCCCGCCACCGCCCACCTGGTCGAGCCCGGGTGGGGGACTGAGCCGATGAACGCCCCAACGCACGCCACAATGAGCACGGAGGAACGATCATGATCGAAGAGAGAGACACGGAAGCCGTGATCTACCGGACCGCGGTCGTCGCATTCCAGTACTACCCGGACAGGGAAACCGCCGAGCCCGGGTACACCATCGACGAAGACCTCGCCTGGATCATCGCTCCCCTCCGCCAGCTTCCCCAAGCCGAACGGGACGAGATCCGCGCACGGGTCCTCGGGCTGATCCTCGATCCCACCGCCGACCGGCAACCCTTCATCCACGACATCAAAGCCCTCACGGGGAAGCAGCCCGCGGTCTGAGCAGGTGAGACACCTGAACCGGGACGACAGGGGTCTTCCTGGCCGCTCAGGATAGCTCCCACCGGGACGCTCCGTGCCGGGCTTTCGCGACATATGCTCCCTCGCTGCGCTCCGTCCGCTATTTCACGACCCGGCACTGCGCATCMCTCTGGTCGCTCACGAAGCCTCTTGCCAGGAACAGCCCAACGGACAGTCAGCAGGGAAGGGAAGTGGCCGACAGCGAAGTCGGCGCGACCGAGGCGAAGCGGGAGAGTAGGCCGCTGCTCTGCTCATCGTCGGAGCTGAGCCGAGTGAGACGACCTCGAGGGATGCGGCTCCCCGCGGTGATGACTGTGCTACCGGTTGGCGTGATCGGGGCGCGGGGTGAGGGCACGCTGCACAGCGCTGGTGCTCACCCCGAGAACCCGGCCGATATGGGTGAACGAGCGACCCTGATTGCGCAGCTCCTGCGCGATCGCGATCCGATCGTCGGTCATCACCGTCGGGCGACCCGCGTGACGACCCTCCGCTGCCGCCACACTCATGCCCTCCCGCGTCCCCAGACTCTTCAGCCGGCCCTGCAGACCCCGCAGCGCCGCCCAGACCTGCGCGGGATCCTCGGACGGTCCGAACCCGGTGGCGAGAGCCKGCTCGGTGAGGGAGCGGAACCGGACGCCCGCCACCGCCAGGTCGTCCATCGTGGATACGAAGTGACCGAGGGAATGCGATAGACGAGCGGAGCTCGACACTACGAGCGTGTCGCCCGCCTCGAGCGAGCGCAGACACACCCCGAGCTCGGGCCGCAACCGGGGATTCGCGGACGCTGCCTCGGAGAACACCTGGGTCGCGCCGGCCCGCTTCAGCTCGTCGGCATCGCTCGACGTGTCAGCCCCCGAGAACAGCTCCCGCGTGTAGCCGACGACGCGGGTCATCGCGACGGACCACCACGCTCTGACCCTGCGGGCACCACCACGGGTGCCGGCGCATCCATCGGCCGCTCCGGCGCCAGTTGCCTCCGCAACGCGACGAGGTCCACCGCGCTGCGATGCTCCTGTGCTTCGATGACCCTCGAGCCCGCCGGCACGGGAAGCTCCCGGATGACCTCTCGAATGGCCGTCTCGTGCAGATCGATCAGCAGTTCACCCAGAGGAATTGGGAGGTCGCGGAGGGTCGCCGCGAACTCGGTGGCGCGTCGGTACTCGCTGAGCCATTGCGCCGACTGCAGGCTCGTCAACCGCTCAGACTGCGCATCCCGCAGAGCAGCACTCGCACCTCGGAACGGCCGATCCGAACCGTCCCGCTCGGCATCGAAGACGGGGGCACCGCTCCGCCCGAGGACGGTGAAGCGCTCAAAGGCATCCGACTCCTCGATCGCCGCGGTCAGCGCCCGCGTGCCCTCGAAGCCCCGATCGTGCGCGTCCCTGCTGACAAACCTCGCCGGACGGCTGGCGTGAACATCGCGCAGGTACGAAGAAGCCGACGCGAGCAGGCTCTCCGCCCGCCGGGCAGCCACGACGACCACCCGCGTGCGGAACCCCTCGGCAGCGAAACGCTGCGCCAGGGCGATCGCGGTCGACGGTGTCGCGAAGTTGCCCTCGAGTAGCAGCGATCGATGCTGCTCGCGAGCAAATACGATGCTCGCCCGCAACCACTCCGCGGTGGCCTCGCTGAGAACGCGTGCCCCATCCGCGGAACCGGATGCCGTCAACTCCGCAAAGCGCGGATGGAACGCGCGAAGCCCATCAGCGTTGACCGCGGTCATCCCGTCCCCGTGCTCGGCGAGAAGCCGGCCGGTCGCGCGGGCGGCTCCTGATCCGGGCTGGCCCGATAGCAGCACGAATGTGGGGGCCGTGCTGGCCGTCTCCGCGCCGAAGTAGAGCGGAAGAATGTCCCGGTCCAGGATCTCCTCCAGCCCGGAAGTTGTCGGGTCGGCCTCACTCACGGCGCACTCCTCAGCACACGGATCCGCTCGCGGATTTGGTCCGTGAGGGCCTCAACGGTTCGGCGATCGTACCCGTCGACCGCGAAGACGTCTCGTCGAACCTCACTCAACTCTTCACGCGCGGCCGCCGCGCCGGACCCGCCGCTCCTTGCGATGGAGAGAAGGAGCGCCACCAGGATCGCCGACTCCTCCCGCAGGGCGTCGGTCGCCACCGCGTCACTGACCCGCCACGCCGATGCCTGCACCTATTCGGCCTCCTCGTTGCAGTTTAGCCGCCGAATCGAAAAGGTCTGCGAGGGGATTTCGGGCCTCGGCGGCCAGGGCGCTAGGGGCATCCTCACAGTTCGCTCGCACCCTTATGGTCTGACCACACGCTAGCTTTGAAGGGGCAAATC
>NZ_JBFUFC010000080.1:0-16783 GCF_056403635.1 Microbacterium sp. P2_F9
GTACCTGTCCAGCCCCGAGTGGGCGAACTCGCGAGTGTCCCTCGGCGGCGTCATCAGCGCCAACAAGGGCCTCGACCCCGAGAACGCCTCGAGCAACATCCTGAAGGAAGCCATCGGCATCCTGCAGTCCGACGAGACGACGTTCCGGTTCGACGCATCGGACCTCATGCCGTCGGCTGTCGGAGCGGGCACGTTCTGGAAGGGCATGGTCGATTGGGTGAACGGCACACCCACCGACACGGTCCTGACGCAGATCGAAGCGGGCTGGCCTTCGCAATAACCAGCAGTTGAGTAAGGCGGGGCCGCTCGTCACGAGCGGCCCCGTCCTCACCCATAAGACGTCCGCACCACCGACCCGAGTCCGCCGACGTACTCGAAAGGATCCCATGTCCGGCTTCTTCCAATGGCTGAGCACCCTCTCGCCTTGGCTTCAGATCCCCCTCGTCATCGGCGCGTTCCTCATCGTGATCGCGTTGATCCTCTTCCTGGTCGAGATCGCACCACGCAAGGGCGCGATCTACACCTACACCCGGCTCGCCGCCTGCGTCATCGGCCCTGTGCTGATCCTGTGGCTCCTGCAGTCGTATCAATGGGCGATCGGAGTCGCCGCCGTCCTCGGCGTGGCGTTCTTCTTCCTCGATCGGCGCGCAAAAGGCGGTGCCGGTTCATACTTCCAGCTGGTCGGATTCCTCGCCCCCGCCCTCATCCTCGTGCTGGTCGGCCTGATCGTTCCGATGATCCAGACCACCTTCCAGTCGTTCATGAACTCCTCGAGCACCAAGTTCGTCGGACTGCAGAACTACGAGTGGATCTTCACGCAGCCGCAGAACCTGCGGATCATCCTCAACACGATCATCTGGGTGCTGATCGCCCCGATCGTCTCGACGGTCGCGGGCCTGGCCTACGCGTACTTCATCGACAAGACACGCGGGGAGAAGTACTACAAGATCCTGGTGTTCATGCCGATGGCGATCTCGTTCGTGGGCGCGTCCATCATCTGGCGCTTCATGTACGCCACTCGCCCTCCTGGTGCCGAACAGATCGGCTTCCTCAATCAGGTGATCGTGTGGTTCGGGGGACAGCCCGTGAACTTCCTCGCCGAGGATCCTTGGAACACGCTGTTCCTGATCATCGTGCTGATCTGGATCCAGACCGGTTTCGCGATGGTCATCCTCTCCGCGGCGATCAAGGGCGTGCCGACCGAGCAGCTCGAGGCGGCGGAGCTCGATGGAACGAACGGCTGGCAGAAGTTCATCAACGTCGTCGTTCCCGGCATCCGTCCCGCGCTCATCGTCGTACTGACCACGATCTCGATCGCCTCACTGAAGGTGTTCGACATCGTCCGCACGATGACGGCGGGTGCGAACAACACGTCGGTCGTCGCCAACGAGATGTACACGCAGTTCAAGAGCTTCGAAGCCGGTCGATCGGCAGCGTTCGCCGTGATCCTCTTCATCCTCGTGCTGCCGATCGTCATCTACAACGCGAGACAGCTCAAGCGACAGAGGGAGGCGCACTGATGAGTGCGGTAATGCCAGTCGATCTCCCGATGGATGATGACGCCAAGGCGGAACTCGCCCGCGGCGTGGAGAAGGCCGATCGTGACATGCTCAAGCGCACCAAGCGACGCCTCACCTCCCGGTGGGCGACGCTCGCAGCGCTGATCATCGCGATCCTGTGGACACTGCCGACCTTCGGACTGTTCATCTCATCGTTCCGCCCCGCCGAACTGATCGCGACCACCGGCTGGTGGACGGTCTTCCAGAACTGGGGCTGGACGCTCGACAACTATTCGACAGCTCTGCAGTCGGGCAACAGCCAGCTGAACATGGCCGGCGCGTTCGTGAACTCGTTCGCGATCACGATCCCCGCCACGATCATCCCGATCTCGATCGCGCTCCTCGCCGCATATGCGTTCGCGTGGATCGACTTCCGCGGCAAGAACCTGCTGTTCATCGCGATCTTCGCGCTGCAGATCGTGCCGATTCAGATGGCGCTGGTGCCGCTCCTGCTGCTCTTCTCGCGGGGCACGATCTTCGGCATCCCGGTGATCCAGGCATTCGGCGGTCCCGGATACACCCAGGTGTGGATCGCGCACACGATCTTCGCGATGCCCCTCACGATCTACCTGCTGCACAACTTCGTCTCGGAGATCCCGAACGAGGTCATCGAGGCGGCGCGGGTCGATGGCGCCGGACACGGGCAGATCTTCTTCCGGATCATCCTTCCGCTCACGATGCCGGCCATCGCGTCGGTGGCGATCTTCCAGTTCCTGTGGGTTTGGAACGACCTGCTCGTGGCGCTCATCTTCGCGGATGGTGCCGTGGCGCCCATCACGAAGCTGCTCGCCGAGATGACCGGAAGTCGCGGCCAGGACTGGTATCTGCTCACGGCGGGTGCCTTCATCGCCCTGCTGGTGCCGCTGATCGTCTTCCTGTCACTGCAGCGGTTCTTCGTGCGAGGACTGCTGGCCGGGTCCACTAAGGGCTGATCGACGGGGGAACGCGAAGCGGGTCGGCGCCGGGGGCGTGCCGACCCGCTTCGTGTGCGATCGGTCAGCCCGTGGTGCAGCCGAGTCGGAGCTGAGCGGCCTTCATCGCCTCGACTTCCGCCGTCTGCGCCTGCTTGATGCTGCCCGCCACGGCGAGCACGCGGGGCATGCTGCCGAGTTCGAGCACCGCGTCCACCATCGGCAGCGCGCCCTCGTGATGACGGATCATCAGCTCGAGGAAGAGGCAGTCCGCCGCCGCGCCCTCGGCGGCGCGGAGTTCGTCGAGCTCGGCATCCGACGCCATTCCCATGGCAGCTCGCATCTCATCGTCGGTCATCGGCGTGCTGGGCGCTCCGTGCCCGCCGTGCTCGTCGCCGCTCGCTGTCATCCACGTCATCGGCACGCCGGATTGCGGGAGACCCCACTGGACCAGCCAGTCGTACATCTCGCCGCGTTGGCCGCCCTGGCTCGTGGCGATGTCGTAGGCCATCGAGCGCAGCTGCGGATCGTCGGTCTCGCGGTAGAGGACCATCGCCATGTCGATCGCCTGAGCGTGGTGCAGCTGCATGTCGCGGGCGAAGCCGGCGTCGGCGGCATTGGGCCCCTGGGCGCCGGCGCTGAAGGTCGAGAACCGTCCGATGGCGAAAGCGAGCGCCGCGACACCGAGTCCCACCAGGACGAACACCCACCAGCGCGGTCGCACTGAGCGGGCGGGTCCGCTCATGGGCTCAGGACTCCTTGCCGGGCGCGTCGATCCCGCCAGTGCACGGGGCCGTGGGCTCGGGGGCGTTCTGGTTGCGCCAGTACTCCTCGAGGAACTCCTCGACGCGGGGGTCGTCGACCGAGTCGAGGGTGAGCTGGTGGTTCCAGGCCGAGAGCACGAACGGGGACGGCAGGCCCTCGTACGGCGACAGCACGAGATACGTCGACGGCAGTTTGCTCTTGAGCGTCCTCAGCTCGGCGGCCGAGAGCTCGTCCGCGTCGTACGTGATCCATACCGCGCCGTGCTCCATGGAATGGACCGCATTCTCATTCGGCACAGCCTGAGAGTAGATCCCGCAGTTCAGCCACACCGCGTTGTGCGACCCACCAGTGGGGGGCGACTGCGGGTAGTCGACGGCATCCTCGACGTGGAGGGAAGTGTTCTCGTAGGTCTGGACGCCCTCGATCTTCGCGCCGGTGCCGCCTTCGGCGTATGCGACGGGAGGCTTCGGCGCGAACACGATGGAGGCGACGATCGCGGCCACGACGAGCACTGCGGCGACCGAGCCGGCCGTCCACCACACCACCTTGCTGCGCTGGCGCTTCGCGAGCTGCCGCTGGTACTCCGCGAGCTTCTCCTGACGCTTCTGCTCACGCTGCTGCTTGACCGTGAGGTCGATCTTGGCCTGCGCGGCCGGGTTTCCGCTGGTGCGCTTGTCGTCGGCGCGTGGGGGTGTCGGGGTCATGTTCGATCTCGGCTCAGGTGCGCCCGGTGGACTGCCACAGGCGGGTACGGGAAAGTGCGCTCAGTCTAGGCGGCAGTGCTGTGGACGATCTCGAAGGCCGCTTCGCGGCGAAGGATCGGATGCCGGAGACCGCCGTGGTTCGGATACCATGGACGCGAGCGTCGAATCGATTCGGACGCTCCCGCCGCGAACCGATTGACTGCCGACGTGCCTGACACCGACTCCCATCCGATCCAGACCGCCGACGCACGTGCCTCGAACTCAACGGGTTCCATCCGCACGAGCACCGGATCCATCCGCACGAGCACCGGTTCGATCCGTACAGACACCGCAGCCATCCGCACGCTGGGTCCGAATCCGGCCACCGCGCCGATCATGCTGCACCCCGGCGACTCGGTTCCGCACCGCCGCAGGGTGCTCTACATCGTGCTGCTCGGCGCACTCACCGCGCTCGGACCGTTCACGATCGACCTTTACCTTCCGGCGTTCCCGGTCCTGGAGCAGGACTTCCAGACCACGGCCGCGGCGATCCAGCTGACTCTGACCGGCACGATGCTCGGCTTCGCCCTCGGCCAGCTGATCGTCGGTCCGCTCAGCGACAAGGTCGGCCGCCGCATCCCGCTGCTGTCCGTCACCGCGCTGCACGTGCTCGCCAGCGTCGCCGCCTCGCTCGCGCCCACGCTCGAACTCCTGACGGCCGCTCGGGTCATGCAGGGCGCCGGAGCCGCTGCCGGCGGCGTCGTCGCCGCGGCGATCGTGCGAGACCTCTTCGGCGGACGCCGCCTGGTCGTCATGCTCTCGCGCCTCGCCCTCGTCTCAGGAGTGGCGCCCGTCCTCGCACCGCTCCTCGGATCGGTGCTGCTCCTCGTGATGCCGTGGCGCGGAGTCTTCGTCGTGCTCGCGGTCTACGGCACCGTGATGCTCGTCTCCGCTTCGATCTTCCTCCCCGAGACGCTTCCGCGCGCGCGCCGCAATGAACGTGGCGCCACGGTCTGGCAGCGCTATCGCAGTGTGTTCAGCGACCGGGTCTTCATCGGCGTGCTCATCATCGGCGGCATGACGTTCAGCGGACTCTTCTCGTACCTCTCGTCGTCGTCCTTCCTGTTCCAGCTCGGGTACGGCTTCGACGCCCAGCAGTTCGGGCTCCTCTTCGCGGTCAACTCGCTCGGCGTCGTCGTCGGCGTGCAGTTCGCCTCGCGGCTCGCCTCCCGATTCGGACCCCAGTGGGTCCTGGCGTGGTCCACCGCCGTGCTGGTGGTCGCGGCATCCGCCATCATCGTCACCGACCAGTTGGGCTTCGGCCTCTGGGGCACGATCATCCCGCTGTTCTTCTTCATGACCGCGTGCGGTTTCACGTTCCCGTGCGTGCAGGTGCTCGCGCTCGACCGGCACGGCAAGGCAGCGGGCACCGCGCAGTCGATCGTCGGCGCGACCAACTTCGGCGTCGCGGGCATCATCTCGCCGCTGGTCGGCTGGATCGCCCGCGATGCCGGGATCACGCCGACCACCATGGCCGCCGTGATGGTCGGCTGCGCGATCATCGGGGTGCTGTCGCTGTGGCTCATCGTGCGGCCGCGCACCGTCGCGCTTCTCACGCCGTGATCGCTCCCTGACGGGGTCCGCTCAATCGAGCCGGCGCACCGGGGTCAGCAGGAAGAGCCGGGCGGTGCGGCCGGAGTCCCGCTCGTAGTCGCGGTAGTCCGGCCACTGCGCCTCCATTCGCGCCCACGTGGCATCGCGGTCGGAATCGGGGATGACGGTGGCGTGGACAGCGAAGCGGCGTCCGCGCACCGAGATCTCGGCATCCGGATGCGCCAGCAGATTCGCGGTCCACGCCGGATGCCGGGCGTCCGCCCAGTTGGTGCCGGCCACGATCGCGCGACCCTTGCCGTCCGCGGTGTACATCAGCGGCACGTCGCGCGGCTGCCCCGACTTCGCCCCGATCGTGTGCAGCAGCAGCGACGGCACGATGAACGCGGTCAGGTGCGCACGACCGCCGGAGATGCGGGTGACGAAGCGCTCCAGTGGCGGAAGGACGACGGGCGCGATCCGTCGCCAGACGCGCGTGCGAGTGAGAGGCGCGATGACGCCGCGGAGGATGTCGACGGCAGTTGTCATGCGCCCATCATGCCCTGCTCGCCCGCACCGGCTCGGGCCATCATCTTCCGCCGCGGGCAAGGGCCGAGCGCGGCGCGCCTTGTCAAGGCCCCGGCGGTTTTCCGGGCAGGCGGCCAGAATGGGGCGATGGAGACCAAGACGAAGGATGCCGCGACCCTGCCTCGAACGGCCTTTCTCATCGTCGGGGTGGTGCTGGTGGTGGCGTCCTGCGTACTCGGCTACGTGATCTTCCTCCGCGGGGAGTTTCCGTTCGACATCGACATCTGGTGGAACGAACTCCTCGCGGCGTGGGCGTCGCCGATCATGCTCGGTCTGTCTCGGGTGATGAATTTCCTCGGCGGCGGATGGGTAGGAGTGATCCTCGTGCCGCTGGCGGGCGCCATCGCACTTGTGCTGGTGAAGCGGCCATGGAGCGCGGTCTATTTCCTGGCGGCTGAGGCAGCTTCGACCGGTGCCGTGCAGCTCCTGAAGCATCTGTTCGGCCGCGTGCGACCCGAGGACATCATCGTCCTCACCGACAAGGGCTCGTTCCCGTCCGGGCATGTCGCCAACGCTGCGACGCTCGCGACCGTCGCCGTGATCCTCTTCCCACGGCTCTGGGTGGTGATCGTCGGAGCAGTGTGGGTGTTCACGATGGCGCTCAGCCGCACGTATCTGCACGCACATTGGCTCACCGATACGATCGGTGGCGCGCTGATCGGTGTGGGCGTCGCACTTCTCGTCGCCGTGCCGTTCGCCGTGCCGCTGGCCCGGGAACGCGGCACCGCCCTGCCACCGGTGCCGTCGCTAGAGTCGAGGGCATGAGCGACAGCGCCGCGCCCGATCCGTCCATCGTCGCCGCGGAGGCGGAGCTCGCGAGACTGCGAGCGGAAGCCGAGGCTGCCGACGCGCAGCTGAAGGCGGCACGCGCGAAGGCGGCCCTCGCCACGGCCGAAGCCGCGGCCGCGAAGGCACGGGCCACCGCCGAGCCGCAGCTCGTCGCTGAGCCGCAGCCGGTCGCTGAGCCTGTCGAAGCGTCCGGCCCTCTCGACGCCGCGCAGGTCGCGGCCGTCGTCGCGGGCTACACGTTCGAGGCGGCGACGCTCGATCTCGGTGCGCTCGTGAACACCGACGCGGTGCCCCAGGCGCAGATCCGCATCCCGCTCGGCATGATGAACCGGCACGGCCTCGTCGCCGGTGCGACCGGCACCGGCAAGACCCGCACGCTGCAGGGGCTCGCCGAGCAGCTCGCGGCCAAGGGCGTCCCGGTGTTCGCCGCCGATATCAAGGGCGATCTCTCCGGCGTTGCGACGCCCGGGGCGCCGAACGACAAACTCCTGGCCCGCACCCGCGGGATCGGGCAGGACTGGCAGCCCGCGGCATCCGTCACCGAGTACTACGCGCTCGGCGGCATCGGCACGGGTGTGCCGGTGCGCGCGACGGTCAGTGGGTTCGGGCCGCTGCTGCTGAGCAAGGTGCTCGGGCTCAACGAGACGCAGGAGTCGAGCCTCGGACTGGTGTTCCACTACGCGGACGCCCACGGCCTGGCCCTGGTCGACCTCTCGGATCTGCGTGCGGTGCTGAGCTACCTCACGAGCGACGAGGGCAAGGTCGAGCTCAAAGATCTCGGTGGACTGTCGGCGGCCACGGYCGGGGTCATCCTGCGCGAGCTCATCACCTTCGCAGACGGCGGCGCCGACGTGTTCTTCGGCGAACCCGAGTTCGATGTGCGGGAGTTCCTGCGGACCGCCGCCGACGGCCGCGGCATCATCAGCCTGCTCGAGGTGCCAGGAGTCGCCGACAAGCCGGCGCTCTTCTCCACCTTCCTGATGTACCTGCTGGCCGAGCTGTTCGAGCTGCTCCCCGAAGTGGGCGACCTCGACCAGCCGAAGCTCGTCTTCTTCTTCGACGAGGCGCACCTGCTGTTCCGCGACGCGTCGAAGGACTTCACCGCGGCGATCGTCCATACCGTCCGGCTCATCCGCTCCAAGGGTGTCGGGGTGTTCTTCGTGACCCAGACCCCCAAGGACGTGCCGGGCGATGTGCTCGCGCAGCTCGGCTCACGGGTGCAGCACGCGCTGCGCGCGTTCACTCCGGATGACGCAAAGGCGCTGCGCGCCACCGTGGGCACCTACCCGAGGTCGGGCTACGACCTCGAGCGCGTGCTCCAGGAGCTCGGCACCGGCGAGGCGATCGTCACGGTCATGAGCGAGAAGGGTGCCCCGACGCCCGTGGCATGGACTCGCCTGCGTGCCCCGCAGGGTCTGATGTCCCCGACGCCCGCGGCGCAGATCGAGGCGGCGGTCGCGGCATCCCCCCTCCTCACGAGATACGGGACCGCAGTGGATCGCGAGTCGGCCCGCGAGATCCTCACGGCCAAGATGAACGCCGCCGACGAGGCCCACGCGGCGGCGG
Source organism: Microbacterium sp. P2_F9 (assembly GCF_056403635.1). Taxonomy (NCBI): domain Bacteria; kingdom Bacillati; phylum Actinomycetota; class Actinomycetes; order Micrococcales; family Microbacteriaceae; genus Microbacterium; species Microbacterium sp. P2_F9. The sequence continues at coordinate 8,452 of NZ_JBFUFC010000080.1, forward strand.
AGGCAGCGCTCGCGAAGGCGAAGGCCGACGCCGAGTACGCGAAGCAGCAGGCGGCGATCGACAAGGCCCAGGCCGCGCGCGAGAAGAAGGCGCAGCAGGAGTACGAGCGACTGATGAAGAAGACCGGCGGCACCACCCGCACCTCGCGGTCGTCGCAGAAGTCTCCGATCGAGCAGGTGCTGGGATCCAAGGCGACGCAGACCATTCTGAGTGGCGTCATCCGCGGGATGTTCGGCACCGGGCGTCGCTGACCCGTCAGACCACGGGTCGTGGATCGAAGGTTGCTCGTGCGCAGTCGTGTCGCCGTGGTCGGCCTCGTCGTCGCTGTCTTCGTCGCGGCGGCGGGTATCGCGCTCGCCGTGTGGGCCTTCGCGAGCGACGGCGCGAGGCCGGATCCCCGGGCCACCGCTGATCCGGTGACCGCGACGGACTTCTGCTACGTCGAGGCGATGATCTACTACCGCGTCGAGACCACCGACCTGAGCGACGCGCTCCTCCGCAAGGTGGGGATCACACCCGAAGGCCGCGACCTGGCGGAGCAGCTCACGGCGGACCAGGCGGGCGAGCTCGAGCAGCTGCGGCCCTGGTACCTGTCGTGGCGCGAGCACCGGCCGCTCGAACGGCCGAACGAGGGACCCTGCGCGGGTCATTCGGACCACGCGCAGATGCCGGGGATGCCCACGCCCGCGCAGTGGTCGGCCCTGCTCGCCGCGGAGGGCGCCGATGCCGAGCGCACCTACGCGGAGCTCCTGATCGCCCAGCACGAGGCGATGGTCGCTTTCGCCGCGCAGATCCTCGAGGGCGATCCGCACCCGCGCGTCCGCGAGTCGGCGGAGCAGGTGATCGAGCAGGGCGAGAACGACATCGCCGCGCTCGAGGACCTGGTCGCCGCGCTGCCCTGACACGCTGGCCGGAGCGGCATTTCGGTCAGAGACAGCTGAACAACGGATGCCGCCTCCCGCCGCCTCCGCATCGTGCGCGCGGCTTAACCTAGGGGTATGGCGACGAAGCCCCCGCGGACCGACATCGACGAGACCCTCGTCCGCTCCACGCACCCCAAGAAGGTGGCGGTCGGCGTGCCCGCGGTGCTCCACGCGCTGCAGATCTCGTACGACCAGATGGGGGTGAGCCGCAGCGTCCAGAGCCTGCTGCGGGTGAACCAGAAGGACGGGTTCGACTGCCCGGGCTGCGCATGGCCCGAGGAGGACAAGCGGCACATCGCGGAGTTCTGCGAGAACGGCGCGAAGGCGGTCGCCGAGGAGGCGACCCTGCGCCGCATCGGACCGGAGTTCTTCGCCGCGCACTCGGTCTCAGAGCTGTCGGCTCATGACGACTGGTGGCTCGGCCAGCAGGGCCGGCTGACCCACCCGATGATCCTGGACGAAGGTGCGACGCACTATCGTCCGATCGCGTGGGATGACGCGCTGCAGGAGATCGCCGCCGCGCTGCGGGCTCTCGACGACCCGGATGAAGCGGTTTTCTACACATCCGGGCGCACGTCGAACGAGGCGGCGTTCCTCTATCAGCTGCTGGTGCGCGGGTTCGGGACGAACAATCTGCCGGACTGCTCGAACATGTGCCATGAGTCGTCGGGGTCGGCGCTGAACGAGACGATCGGGATCGGCAAGGGCACCGTCTCGATCGAGGACGTCCACAACGCCGACCTGCTGATCGTCGCCGGACAGAACCCCGGGACCAACCACCCTCGGATGCTCGTCGCACTCGAGAAGGCGAAGCGCAACGGCGCGACGATCATCGCGGTGAACCCGCTTCCCGAGGCGGGGCTGGTGCGGTTCGAGAATCCGCAGACAGTGAAGGGCGTGCTCCTCGGCGGGACGAAGCTGGCCGACCAGTTCGTGCAGATCCGCCTCGGCGGCGACCAGGCGCTGTTCCAGGCGATCGGCAAGCACCTGCTCGAGGCAGAGGACGCGCTCGCGCTGAGCGAGCGCCAGCGAGTCGAAGCGTCGACAGGCTCAGCGACCGGTTTCGGGAACGTGCTCGACCAGGAGTTCATCGCCGAGCACACCAGCGGATTCGAGGCGTACCGGGCGGCGATGGCCGAGATCCCGTGGCGTGAGCTGGTTTCTGCGACCGGCCTGCCGGAGAAGACCCTGCGTCGCGTCGGTGAATCCGTGCGCACCTCTAAGGCGACGATCGTGTGCTGGGCGATGGGCCTCACGCAGCACAAGCACTCCGTGGCCACGCTGCGCGACGTCGTGAACGTGCTGCTCCTGCAGGGCAACATGGGGCGCCCGGGCGCCGGCGTCTGCCCGGTGCGCGGCCACTCGAACGTGCAGGGCGACCGCACCATGGGGATCTACGAGAAGCCCAGCGCCGCGTTCCTCGACGCCCTCGATCGCGAGTTCGAGTTCGCCGCCCCTCGCGCGCACGGCCACGATACCGTCGCCGCGATTCGCGCGATGCGGGACGGCACCGCCCGCGTCTTCGTGGGGATGGGCGGCAACTTCGTCTCCGCCACTCCCGACACGCTCGTGACCGAAGCGGCGCTGCGCAAGACCGACCTGACGGTCCAGATCTCTACCAAGCTCAACCGGTCGCACGTCGTCACCGGGCGCCGCGCGATCATCCTTCCGACGCTCGGTCGCACCGACCGCGACCGACGGGGCACCGGCGAGCAGCGCGTCACGGTCGAGGATTCGATGGGCGCGGTGCACGCCTCGCGGGGGCGCCTGGCGCCGCCCTCCGAGGACCTGCTGAGCGAGGTCGCGATCGTGGCGCGGCTGTGCGCGCTGCTGTTCGGGACGGATGCCGCAGATCGGCCGGGCCCCGAGATCGATGTGGATACGGCGGTCGAGGTCGACTACGGCCAGGCCGAGCGCGGCCAGCTCGAAACCCGCCCCCTCGAAGCGGAAGACACGGCCGCGCCGCGGCATCCGCGTTCCTTCCCCCAGGCGAACTGGGCGGCCCTCGAGCACGACTATGCACTGATCCGCCGGCACATCGCCGCGGTCGTTCCGGGGTTCGAGGACTTCGAGGCGTCGATCGACAAGGGGCAGACGCTGTTCCTGCCCAACGGCCCGCGCGACGAGCGGCGCTTCGCCACTGCAGACGGCAAGGCGCGCTTCACGGTGAACCCGCTGGAGTACCCGCACATCCCGCGCGGGCGCCTGCTGCTGCAGACGCTGCGCTCGCACGATCAGTACAACACCACGATCTACGGCAAGGACGACCGCTACCGCGGGATCCACGGCGGACGACGAGTGATCATGGTCAACGCCAAGGACATCCAGGCGCTCGGCTTCGACGAGAACGAGATCGTCGACCTCGTCTCGGAGTGGGTCGGGCCGGACGGTGCGCTGCAGGAGCRTCGCGCCGAGGAGTTCCGGATCATCGCGTACCGCACGCCGCGAGGCAATGCCGCCGCCTACTACCCCGAGACGAACGTGCTCGTGCCGCTCGACTCCGTCGCCGACGTGAGCGGCACCCCTACCTCGAAGTCGGTCGTCATCCGGCTCGAGCGCCGCTGACCCTGCTCGTAGGGTGGGGGGATGAGCTACCGCGCGGCCGTGATCACCGTGTCCGACCGAGCATCGGCCGGGACACGCCCGGATGCGAGCGGGCCCATCGCGGTCGCGGCGCTCCGGGCGGCCGCGTTCGCGTGCGGGGAGCCCATCGTCGTCCCCGACGGTGCGGAGAGCGTCGAACACGCGCTGCGCGCGGCGCTGGCCGACGGGGCCCGGCTGATCGTCACCAGCGGCGGGACCGGCGTCGGTCCACGCGACGCGACTCCCGAGGGCACGGCTCGGGTCCTCACGCGCGAGGTGCCCGGCATCGCCGAGGAGCTGCGTCGGCGCGGTGCCGCCGAGCTGCCCGCGGGCATGCTGACGCGCGGGCTCGCCGGGGTCGTCGACAGCGCCGCGGCGCTGATCGTGAACCTTCCGGGGTCGCCAGGGGGCGTGGCATCCGGAATCCCCGTCGTGATCTCCGTGGCCAGGCACGTGCTCGATCAGCTCGGTGGGGGAGACCACTGATGGGCGCCGTGCGCCTCGCGGCGATCAGTTCCGAGCGGCTCGAKCTCGATGCGCACCTGGAAGCGGTCGACGACCCCACCTGCGGCGCCGTCACGACCTTCGTCGGGCGCGTGCGCGATCACGATCCGGATGCCGCGACCCCCGTCGTCGCTCTGGAATACACTGCCCACCCCGACGCGGAGGCGACGCTGCACCGCCTCGCCGAGGCGGCCATCGGGTCGTCGTCGGCGCTGGTCGCGGTGAGCCACCGCATCGGCCGGCTCGCGGTGGGCGACGACGCCGTCGTGATCGCCGTGTCGTCGCCGCACCGCGCGGAGGCGTTCGAAGTCTGCCGGGCCGTCATCGAGTCGATCAAGACCGACCTGCCCGTGTGGAAGCGCCAGGTCGAGGCCGATGGGACGACCGCCTGGAAGGGCCTCGGCGGCTGATCGCGGCCGCCCGCCGCGACGGGTCAGCCGCCCGCGAAGGGCGGCAGGACGTCGACGAGCTCGTCCGCGCCGATGAGTGTGTCGTCCTCGACGCGGGCTCCGCTGACGAGCACGGCGCAGCGGGGGAKGATGCCGCCCAGCCCTGGGTGCTCCGCGGCCACCGCAGCGCGCAGCTCGCCGAGGGTCGCCTCGAAACGCTGCTCCTGGTCGAGCCCCGTCGCCTCCTGCGCGGCGGCGAAGTAGCGCACCTGAGCCATCAGGACTCCCAGGTCGCGGCGAGCGCAGTGATCGCGGCGACGGCGGCGGCGGCATCCGTCGGCGTTCCGCCGGCGCGGCCGGCGACGAGGCCCGCAACGAACGCGCTGAGCGGCGCGGCCGGGCGTGCGACGCCGTTCGCGACGTCGCGTGCGAGGTCGAGGATCAGGGTGATCGGCACGTCGTCGGCGCCGAGGCCGAAGTGCTCGCGCAGGGCTGCGGCCCATGCGTCGAGTGCCTCAGGTGGGAGCGTGCGGGATGCCTCGGTCATGACTCCTCCTCGGTGCCCGGGTGCGACCCGGCGGCGGCGCGGGCCCTGCTCAGATCCTCCCATGTGTCGACGTCGTCGGTGAGGTCGCCGGGGACGGCGATCACGGTGATGGCGAGGCCGTGGAGCAGGGCGCGCACCGGCGCGTCGCGACCGCCGTCGGGCATCGCCTCGGCGGCGCGGCGGAGAACTCCGGTGCGATAGATGCCGGTGAGCCACTGCGGCCGACTCGACGAGTCGCCCAGGCACACCCCGTCGGTGTCGGTGGGGACGAGGAGGATGTCGCTGCTCAGCCGCGCAACGGCGGCATCAACCTTGGGGAGGTCGCATGCGAGCAGGAACGTCCAGTCAGGCTCGGGCGCCCACGCATCGGTTCGACGAAGCGCCGCGACGATGCCGGCGACCGGGCCGCCGAACGGAGGATCCTCCAGCGCCCATTCGACGGCGAGAGCCGGATCGAGGACCGGTGCTGCGACCACGATCGGGTGCGCTCCAGCGCCGGAAACCGCGGTGACGGCACGGGCGAGGAGGGTCTGCCCGCCGACATCGAAGAGCGGCTTCGCCGCGCCGTCGACGCGAGACGCCCGCCCCCCGGCGAGCAGGATCGCCCCGAGGGTCGGTGCGGCCGTCACGATTCGTGGGGCCGGGTCGGCTCGTCCGCCCGCGAATCCGCCTCGTCGGGCCGGGTCCACGACCCTGAACGCCCGCCTGCCTTGGCGGTGATGCGGACGCGCTCGATCGAGGTCGCCTTGTCGAGGCCCTTCACCATGTCGACGATCGCCAGGGCGGCGACCGAGACGGCCGTGAGGGCCTCCATCTCGACGCCGGTGCGGTCGGCGGTGCGCACGGTCGCCTCGATCTCGACGCCCGCATCGACGATCGCCAGATCGACGACAGCGCCGTGCACGCCGATGACGTGTGCGAGGGGCAGCAGATCGGGGGTGCGCTTGGCGGCCTGGATGCCCGCGATCCGCGCCACGGCGAGCACGTCGCCCTTCGGCACGGCCCCGTCCCGCAGCGCAGCCACCACCTCGGTGGAGCAGCGGACGAACCCGCGCGCGGTCGCCGCGCGCACGGTCGGCTGCTTGTCGGTGACATCGACCATGCGTGCATGGCCGGTGTCGTCGAGGTGCGTGAAGCTCATGAGATCAGCATGACATCGACCTGGTCACCGGCGGCCACGGCCTCGAGCTCGGCAGGGACGATCGCGTAGGCGTCGGCGCGAGCGAGACCGCCCGCGAGATGCGAGCCCGAGCCGCCCGCTGTCGCAGGGCGGACGGTCCAGCGTGCGGGATCGCTGCGGTCGATCGCCGCCGCGAGGTACTGGCGGCGTCCGGGCGGCGTGCGCCATCCCTGAGCCGCCGTGAGTCTGAGAACTGGACGGTCGAGCGCCGTGCGACCCTGGAGCGCCAGCAGCGCGGGGCGGACGAACACCTCGAACGACACGGCCGCGCTCACCGGATTTCCGGGGAGGCCGAACAGCAGCATCCCCTCCTCCGTCACGCCGAAGCCCTGCGGCTTTCCCGGCTGCATCGCGACCTTGGTGAACTCCATCACGCCCGCCAACGAGTTCTTGACGGGCTCGTACGCGCCCGCGCTCACTCCGCCGGTGAACACGACGACGTCGGCGCCGAGCGCGGATGCCGCGGCCACCGCGTCGGCGGGTCCGTCGCCCTCGTCCGGCACCGAGAGTCGCAGCACGACTTCGCACCCGGCCTCGGCGACGAGGCCGGCGAGCAGCTCGCTGTTGGACTCCGGAATCTGGCCGCGCTCGAGCGGCTCGCCCGGCGTCACGAGTTCGGAGCCGGTGGACACCACCGCGACACGGGGTCGGCGGGAGACGACGACCGCGGCGACTCCCGCCGCGGCGGCGGCCGCCAGCTGGAGCGGGCCGAGGACGACCCCGGCGGGGAGCAGTTCGTCGCCCGCGCGGGCGTCCTCACCCTGGCGCCGGATGTGGGCGCCGCGCGCGCGAGGCGCCCGCTCCACCACGATCTCGTCGAGCGAATCGGCGAGGCCGCCCAGGGTGTCCTCGAACGGGACGATCGCGTCGGCCGCCGTCGGCACGGGGGAGCCCGTCATGATCCGCGCAGCCTCGCCGGTGGCCAGCGCCGGGTCGAGAGCGGTGCCGGCCGGCAGGTCGGCGACCACTTGAAGCCGCACCGGGCGGCGGCCGGGCGCGGCATCCGCCACATCCGCGAAGCGGACCGCGAATCCGTCCATCGCGGAGTTGTCGAACACCGGGATGTCGACGCGCGCGCGCAGCGGCTCGCGCAGAGTGCGGCCGAGCGCGGCCGATACCGGCACCGCGCCGGCCGGGACAACGGTGACGCGCGAGAGGATCAGTGCGTGCTGCTCCTCGACGCCCCGCAGGGCGCTCACACCCGCACCGTGGAGGCGGATCGCCATGCTTCGACGCCGCCTGCGAGGACGGATGCCTCGATCCCGGCGGCGCGCAGCGCCTCGGCCGCTCGGCGCGCGCGTACGCCGATCTGGCACACCACCACGATCGAGCCCACGCCGGCGAGTGCGGCGGGGTCGGCCAGCACCTCGGCGAGCGGAATGTGGCGGGCACCGGGGAAGGGCTCGGCGGCGACCTCGTCGGCTTCGCGCACATCGAGGAAGACGGCGCCGCGATGCGCGTCGAGATCGGCGACCGCGACGACGGGTGGGGCGGTGGGACGCGTGACCGCGGTGTCGGGCGTCGGGTTCGCGGTCGTGGTCGCGGCGCGCAGCGGTACCTCGAACTGCCGGGCGCGCAGTCCGTCGATCACGAGCACGCGGCCGAGGAGTGGCTCGCCGATCCCCGTGATGAGCAGGATCGCCTGCGTCGCGAGCAGCCCGCCGATCTGCAGGCAGAGCGCCCCGAGCACGCCGACGTCCGCACAGGTCGGCACCTCGCCGACGCTGCCGTGCGGGTACAGGTCGCTCAGGCGCACCGGCCCAGCCCCGGCCGGCGGCGCGCTCCAGAACACGGTGACCTGCGCGTCGAACCCCTGCACGGAGCCCCACACGAGCGGAACCCCGAGAGCTTCGCACGCGGATGCCACGGCCTCGCGGGTGTCGAACGTGTCGGTGCCGTCGATCACGAGGTGCGCCCCCGCGAGCAGCTGAGCCGCGTTGCCGGCATCCAGTCGCTCGCGCACACCGCGCACGACCGTCTCGGGCGAGAGGTCGCGCGCGGCGCGGACGGCGCTGTCGACCTTGGCCGCACCGACGTCGGACAACCGGTGCATGATCTGGCGCTGCAGGTTGGACGACTCGACGATGTCGTCGTCGATCACGATGAGTTCGCCGACCCCGGCCGCGGCCAGGGCGAGCACGACGGGCGAGCCCAGACCGCCGGCGCCGACGACGGCCACGCGCGCGGCGGCGAGCCGGCGCTGGCC
>NZ_JBFUFC010000081.1:0-16557 GCF_056403635.1 Microbacterium sp. P2_F9
ATCTCGGCGTGCTTGAGGGTGATCCGCCCGCTGGCCAGTGATTCCAGGACGGCCGGGTACTGGTGCACGAGCGCGTCGGCCATCGTGATCATCCGGCCGGCGGCGTACTCCGTGATCCGCATCCCCATGGCGAGCTCCAAGCGGATCCCGCGCTCGATCACCTCGGTGATCCCGAAACCGCGACCCTCAGCCTCGACCAGCAGCACCCGGCGCATCACGTCGACCCGCCGCAACTTCTGCGCGGCCAACACCGCCTCCATCGTCGCGATCTCGAGCACCCCGTCGAGGGCATCCGGCACGGGCGCTCCATCGACGTCGCCCATCCACGCATCCTGACATTCGGGGTCAGGGGGTTCGATGAGGGGGTCCAGCTGCATGATTCAAGAATAGAACACCCCTACGACATTGGCGGGGGATACATTCGAATATGCGTTCCCAATGTCGAGTGCGCGCTCCTCCAGGCGGTTCTAGGCGTTCGTCTCGGTTCGCTCGCTCAACGACCCGTGTGGACGACGGGCGGACGGGTGGGCGTGCGCGTTCCTCTCTCGACGGTTCGAGGCGTTTCGTCTCGCTTCGCTCGCTCAACGACCCGCGAGCCTCGCCCGCTCAACGACGTGGGGGCCTCGCCCGGTCCCGTGACCCCGCCCGGTCAACCGACCCCCGCGGCTCGCCCGACAGGACCGGCCGGGTCACGCCGGAGTACCGTGACCCCCATGCGCACGCTCACCGTCTGCAACTTCGTCACCGTCGACGGCCGCTACGAGGACGACGACCACGACATCCGCTCCTTCTTCGAGCATCACCATCCCGACTACGCCGGGGCCGACAGCTACGACCACTACACGGCCAGCCTCCTCCGTGAATCCGACACCCTGGTGCTCGCCGGCCGCCGGTCGTTCCTCGGAAACGTGGAGTACTGGGCGAGCGTGCGCGGAAATCCGGATGCCACGGCCATCCGCCGCGAGATCGCCGAGCTCATGCACTCCATCGAGAAGATCGTCGTCAGCGACACCATCTCCGAGGCCGACACACAAGCCCACCCCAACACCCGCATCGTGCGCATCGCCGACGCCCGAGCCGAGGTCGCAGAGCTGAAGGCAGCAGCGGGACGCGGCATCCTGATCCTGCTCAGCAGGATGCTGTGGAACGACCTGATCCACGCGGGACTCGTCGATGAGCTGCACCTGGTGACCTTCCCGCTGATCGCGGGCGGGGGAGTCGCGCTGTTCGATGAACGACCGCCCGTCGCGCTGAAGCTCCTCGGCACGCACGTGTGGGAGGAGTCCGGCAACGTGCTGATGCGCTGGCGCGTCGACCCGGTCGGAGTGACGACGTGAGCGACGCCGCAGACTTCGACGACGTGGCGAGCCTGTACGCCGTCGCGCGGCCGTCGTACCCGCGGGCCGCGGTGGAGTGGCTGTTGGATGGCGCGGGCCGCGATGTCGTCGATGTGGGCGCCGGCACCGGCCTCTTCACGCGACTGCTGGTGGGCAGAGACCGGACCGTCACCGCAGTGGAACCTTCGGAACGGATGCTGGGAGAGCTGCGCACCGCACTGCCGGAGGTGGTCGCGCTGCGAGGGTCGGGTGAACGGATGCCGCTGCCCGACCGCTCCGCGGATGTCGTGACCTTCGCGCAGGCGTGGCATTGGGTCGACGTGCCCGCGGCGTCGACCGAAGTCGCGCGGGTACTGAGACCAGGTGGTCGTCTCGGCCTCATCTGGAATCTCCGCGACGAGCGTGTTGCGTGGGTGCGTGCGCTCGGCGAGGCCATGCGAGCCGACGGGGATCACTTCCGCGGCGAGACGCAGGACCCGGACGTCGGTGCACCATTCGGCGAGCCGGAGAGGCAGTTCGTGGAGTGGATGCGCGTGTGCACGCCCGATGGGCTCCTCGCCGACGTGCGGTCTCGGAGCTACTTCGGTCTCCTGCCCGCTCCCGAGCAGGAGCACGTCATCTCCGCCGTGCGCGGCGTACTCCAAGAGCATCCCGAGACCTCCTCGCGCGCGGTGCTCGAGCTGCCGTTCGTCACGGCGTCGTTCCGCTACACCCGTCCGTGACGTGGAGCGGCATCCGCTCCACGCCCCCACGGCTCAGGGAAGCGGCATCCGCCACACGTAGACTTGGGAGACGTGGCTCTAACTATCGGCATCGTCGGCCTGCCCAACGTCGGCAAGTCCACCCTGTTCAACGCGCTGACCAAGAATGACGTGCTCGCGGCGAACTATCCGTTCGCGACGATCGAGCCGAATGTCGGGGTCGTGAGCCTGCCGGATCCGCGGCTCGTGAAGCTCGCGGAGGTGTTCCACTCCGAGCGCATCCTGCCCGCGACGGTGTCGTTCGTCGACATCGCCGGCATCGTGCGCGGTGCTTCGGAAGGTGAGGGGCTGGGCAACCAGTTCCTCGCGAACATCCGCGAAGCCGACGCGATCGCCCAGGTCGTGCGCGGATTCACCGACGACGACGTGGTGCACGTCGAGGGCGCGGTCAACCCGCAGAACGACCTTGAGACCATCAACGCCGAGCTCATGCTCGCCGATCTGCAGACGCTCGAGAAGGCGATCCCGCGCCTCGAGAAGGACGTCAAGACGAAGCGAGCGGATGCCTCGACCCTCGAAGCGGCCGTGGCGGCGAAGGATGCCCTGGAACGCGGCATCCTCCTCTCGCACGCCAAGCTCGATCTCGCGCCGATCAAGGAACTCGGTCTGATGACCGCGAAGCCGTACATCTACGTCTTCAACGTGGATGAGGCGGTGCTGACGGATGCCGCGGCTCTCGCTTCGCTCGAAGCCCTCGTCGCGCCTGCCCACGCGGTGTTCCTCGACGCGAAGATCGAGTCGGAGCTCATCGACCTCGATCCCGAAGACGCCGCGGAGCTGCTCGCGTCGACCGGTCAGGAGGAGTCGGGCATCAACCAGCTCGCCCGGATCGGCTTCGACACGCTCGGGCTGCAGACGTACCTGACGGCGGGTCCGAAGGAGGCGCGCGCCTGGACGATCGGCAAGGGCTGGAAGGCTCCGCAGGCGGCCGGCGTGATCCACACCGACTTCGAGAAGGGCTTCATCAAGGCCGAGGTGATCTCGTTCGAGGACCTCGTCGACGCGGGTTCGGTGCTCGAGGCCCGTCATCGCGGCAAGGCGCGGCTCGAAGGCAAGGACTACGTCATGCACGACGGCGACGTCGTGGAGTTCAGGTTCAACGTCTGACGCGCCAGGCATGAGGATCGGGATGCCGGTGCGCGGCGTTGTCGGCGCAATCGCGGTGATCGCGGCTCTCGCCGGTCTGTCCGCGTGTGCGGCATCGGCCTCGGGCAACCAGTCAGGGGCCGAGCCGGATCACTGGGTGGTCGTGACCTTCAGCGACGCAGGCGATCGGCTCGACCTCGACGCGATGGACAGCCTCCTCGAGACCGAAATGGATGCTGACGACGCACTGCGAGCGGCCGGAGCCGGATGGATCGACGGCAACGAGATGGGCGAGCACCAGTACGACCTTTACTTCGTCGGGAACGACCGTGACGAGATGTGGGCCGTGCTCGAGCCGATCTTCGCGTCGGCTCCGATCAAGTGGTCACGCGTCGAACTGCGCGATGGGCTGGACGACCCGGCCGCGGTCGTCGTGATCCCGTAGGGGGTTGCGTGCTCGAGGGCTGACCGGATTCGCGTTGCCGCCTTGCGGTCGCAGTGCATCCGGCGTACAACCGTCGTGATCGTTGCAGCGACGGGGGTGTGCCATGAACGACCCGGATCTCGAACGGCTGATCGAGCAGGACCATCAGGCGTCCACCGCGTTCTGCAACGGTGATGCCGGGCCGAAGCTGGCGCTCTACTCGCGCGCCGACGACGCCACGCTGGCAAACCCCCTCGGACCGCCGGCACTCGGCTGGGCGCAGGTGGCAGCCGCAGCAACGGCAGCGGCGGCGGTGCTCCGCGACGGCGAACCGACGAGGTTCGAGCGCATTTCGGAGTGCGAGACCGCTGATCTGGCCTACATCCTCGAGATCGAGCGGACGAACGTGAAGGTGGGCGGTGCCGACATTGCGTCGCCCGTCGCGCTTCGTGTGACCACGATCTTCCGGCGCGAACCCGACGGATGGAAGGTCGTGCATCGGCACGCCGACAACATCACGGGGGCGCGCGAGCCACGCTCGATCGTCGGGGAGTGAGGCGAGGCGGGAGGTTGTTGCGTTAGCTTCAACCTCTGACCGGCGCACCACTCATAGGGGTCACGCAGGGGTTGCCCCGTGTGCGCGGCGCGGTTGCCACCGGTCGGAGTGCTGCAGGTAGCGCCGGAACTGCATGATGCAGACAACGAGCGCGGACCCGACAGACGCCGCCGCCAGCGCGACGATGAGCGGCGACTCGAGCGACGCGACGGTCAACGAGGAGAGCGCCACTGCGACAGCGGCCGCGATGCATGACGAGGCCATGAGCGCGATGACTGTCCGCCTCCGTTCCGGCAGCGGGCGCGACATCCCGACCGTCGTGACTGCCAGGCCGAAGAGGTACGCGGCGATCGTCGTGGCGACGATGAAGAGGATCGATAGAAGGATCGGCCACCAAAGCAGGATGACGACGAGCGCGGCTTTACCGCTCCTCGGCAGCTTGAAAAGCGGCGCGGTCGCTGCCGCGGCCTCGCCGAGGACGCGCGTGATGCCCATCCAGTCGGCCTGCTCGGGCCCTCGAAAGTCGCCCGGAGTGTCTTCACCCGGATCGACGGCTTGCCCGGCGGGTGCCGGATCTGTCATGAGTGTCTCCTTCGACATAGACACGCTTCCGTGTCACCCCAGCATCGCGAGGGGGTGTGACACTGCGACCGCGAGCGTGGCAGTCTCTTGCTTGCAGACGGTCAGGAGGCCTCGTTTGGACGCAGGATCGTGGGTCTCCTCATCATTCGTGGTCTTCACGACGCCAGGACGGATGCCGTCGCCCGCCATGCTCAGCGGCTCCATTCCTGCACGGCTTGAACAGCGATGAGCAAGAATCCGAAGCAGCGAGTGGACAAGCGCTTCCACGTCTACGTGATCGAGATCGACTCGAGTCGCTTCGTGTTCGCCGGTGAGGGGGTCGTGTATGTCGGGGAGACGGAGCTGAGTCCGAAGCAGCGGCTCAAGAAGCACCTCGAGCGCGGTCGCGGTTCCGCCCGCGTGATCCGCCGACACCGCGTGCTCGGACTGCGACCAGATCTCGCACCGGGCGGTAGCCCGTTCGCGACACGGGAAGAGGCTCTCGAGTGGGAGAGCGCCACGGCTGAGCGTCTCCGTGCCCAAGGGTTTCGGGTCTACGGCGGGCAGGGGAAGCCCTTCATGGAGGACGACTGGTAGTCAGGGCGTGCCGGGCGGCGGAGTCCGGCTATCAACCAGTTCGCCCGGATCGGGTTCGACACGCTCGGGCTGCAGACGTACCTGACGGCGGGTCCGAAGGAGGCGCGTGCCTGGACGATCGGCAAGGGCTGGAAGGCTCCGCAGTCGGCCGGCGTGATCCACACCGACTTCGAGAAGGGCTTCATCAAGGCCGAGGTGATCTCGTTCGAGGATCTCGTCGACGCCGGCTCGGTGCTCGAGGCCCGTCATCGCGGCAAGGCGCGGCTCGAGGGCGAGGACTATGTCATGCACGACGTCGTGGAATTCAGGTTCAACGTCTGAGGTCCCATAGCCGTCTCCCTGCCTGTCCGCCAGTCCCTTCTGGCAAGAAGTTCGCGCGGCTAGCGTGATCCCGCGCCGCGACGACGCGGCTTGCAGATGGGAGAAGCGCAATGTCTGAACTGGACGAGATCATCGGCAACCTGCCGATGGCCGACATCGCCGCAAAGCTCGGCGTGGACGAGCCGACGGCGCGGAGCGCGGTTGACAAGGCGCTGCCTACGCTGGTTGCCGGTATGGGCGCGAACGCGACTGACCCGGCCGGTGCAGCCTCGCTCGAGGAGGCGCTCGCGCAGCATGACCCGAAGCTCGTGCAGGGCGGCGTGAATCTCGCTGATGTCGACGAGGGCGACGGCGAGAAGATCGTAAGGAACGTCTTCGGCGGCAACACCGACCAGGTGGCCCAAGCGCTGCACGCGAACTCTGGCGGGGGCATCGGCGCAGCGGTGGTGAAGCTGCTGCCGATCCTCGCGCCGATTGTGATGAGCTACCTCGCAGGCAAGGCTCAGAACAAGCAGCAGGCAGGCCGGGCGCAGACCGACGGCGGCGGTGGCGGCGGGATCGGTGACATCCTCGGCGGGCTCCTCGGCGGGGGTGGCGCGTCTGGCGCTGGCCGATCTGGCGCTGGCGGATCGACAGGCGGCGGATCGGCCGGCGGCGGCCTCGGCGACATCCTCGGAGGGCTGCTCGGTGGCGGCGCGGGCGGCTCCAGCGGTGGCCTGGGCGATGTGCTCGGGGGGCTCCTCGGCGGCGGCAAGCGCTGACTCGTTGTGTCCCGCGCCGTCTTCGCCGCGGGAATCGCGATGGTGTCACGGTGTACGCATGAGCGCTCTGATCATCTGTTGGAACCGCGACAAGTGGGACGGGTGGGACACGCCATACGAAGCGATCGCGGACGCGATGCATGATCGTGCGTTTCGGTACGTATGTCGCTGGTCGGTCGGCGCCCGTCGCGAAGTGCCCCTCGGAGCGGATGCTTGGCTCTTGCGCCAGGGCAGGATCCGCGGTCTCATCGGCCACGGTCGAGTGCTGTCAGAGCCGTTCGAGGACGTCCACTTCACGGATCCTGGGAAGACTCGTCGGTATGTCCTCGTGGAGTTCGACACGCTGCTCGAGGAATCGGATGTCGTGCCCGCGGATATGCTCCAAGCCGTCGTGCCTCAGGTTGCGTGGGCGTATCAATTCCAGTCAGGCAACTCGGTGCCTATCGATGCGGAGACGCGACTGCTCGAACTGTGGGCGGATGTGACGGGGCGCGGCGTTGAGGGGTGACGCGATCTGCCGATCGTTGTCCCTGATGCCGCTGGCGTCACGGGCAAGGGATCGGCGCGAAGCTGCGTCCCTTCGTGTCGATCATTCCGGAGCCGTTGTCGTTGCGGCATCCGGTGTAGGTGCTTCCGCCGCCATCACCTGAGGATGACCCGCCCCCGGTCGCGCTCGACGAGCAGTCGACTCCGCCGGAACGGCGGCTGATAGCTTCACAACGTGGTCAGCGAACAAACCCGTCAAGCAGTGTTGGCGTTCAGCGAGGAACGAGATTGGGCACAGTTCCACTCGCCCGAGAATCTCGCGAAGAGCATCTCTATCGAGGCCGCGGAGCTGCTCGAGTGCTTCCAGTGGTCAGCCGATGCAGACCACGATCGCGCCGCCGAAGAGCTTGCGGATGTCCTCACCTACTGCATCCTCATGGGCGACCGACTTGGCGTCGACCTGGACGACATCGTCCTGCAAAAGCTCGAAACGTCCCGCGCGAAGTACCCCATCGAGAAGTCGCGGGGCAGGAGCGCCAAGTATGACGCCCTTTGATGTCGAGCGGCTGTCATTCGACTCGCACTCGGTCGCAGCCTGGGCGCGCACCGATAGACGGCACTCGAACTGGCCCGTCGTGTACCTCATCGATGGCGGCCCGGCCAGGGCATCGGTCTACGTCGGTGAGACCGTCAACGCGGGCGCCAGGATGCGACAGCATCTCGGCAGCGCAAGCAAGGCGGGACTGCAGACAGTACGGGTCGTCGTTGATGACACCTTCAACAAGTCGGCGTGCCTCGACCTCGAATCGCACCTGATCCGCTGGCTTGCCGGTGATGGGCAGTTCACCGTCCTGAACGGCAACGAGGGAATGACGGATGCCGCCTATTACGACCGCGACATCTACCGCGCATCGTTCCGCGACATCTTCGAGCAGCTGCGCAGTGAGGGAGTCTTCCAGCGGAGCATCCCGTCCATCGAGAACAGCGACCTCTTCAAGCTTTCACCATTCAAGGCCCTGACCCAAGATCAGGCGATCGCTGTCGAGGACATCCTCGAAGGTCTCTTCATCGACCTGCAGCGAGGCGCCCGTTCGACCGCCGTCGTTCAAGGTAGCCCCGGCACCGGCAAGACGATCATCGGCATCTTCCTCATGAAGCTGATCGCCGACATCCGTGACTACGACGAGTCGGACGACGTCGAGCCCGACTCGGTCTTCGCTGAGCTCTTCGTGCCCGAGAACCGCGCGCTTCTCCAGGGTTTCCGCATGGGCCTCGTCATCCCGCAGCAGTCTCTCCGGCTGTCGATCCGTCGAGTGTTCAAGAAGACGCCGAAGCTGCACGAGGCAATGGTGCTGTCGCCGTTCGATGTCGGAAAGTCGGACGCGGACTTCGACCTGCTGATCGTCGATGAGACGCATCGGCTCAATCAGAGGGCGAACCAGTCTTCGGGCATGCTCAATCGGAACTTCAAGCTCATCAACGAGAAGCTCTTCGGCGCCGACGACCCGGCCAGGACTCAGCTCGACTGGATTACAGTCCGCAGCAGTCATCAGATTCTGCTTCTGGATGGCGAGCAGAGCGTCCGCCCTGCAGATCTCCCCGCGGAGCTGCTTCGTGAGGTGGTGAGCGGCGCGGATGCCGAGGGCCGCCGCTATCGGCTGACCACTCAGATGCGAGTTCAGGCTGGAGCTGACTACGTCGACTTTGTTCGAAGGATGCTGAGGGGTGAGGTTGTCGCCGGCCAGCGACCTGACTTCGGTGAGTATGACATTCGATTCTTCGACGATCTGGGCGAGATGGAGCGCGCCACCCGCGACCGGAACGTCGAGCACGGGCTCGCGAGACTCGTCGCCGGCTACGCGTGGGACTGGAAGACCAAGAACGACCCGGCCGCATTCGACATCGAGCTGGACGGTGTCTCACTGCGGTGGAACAGCACCGACAAGGACTGGATCAACTCACCGCAGTCGATCCATGAGGTTGGTTCCATCCACACCGTGCAGGGTTACGACCTCAATTACGCCGGGGTCATCATCGGCCCAGACCTTCGTTTCGACCCGGTGTCCAGGGAACTCTTCGTTGACCGCGAGTCGTATCGCGACAAGAAGGGCAAGGAGAACAACCCGTTGCTCGGACGGGTCTACACGGACGAGGACTTACTGCATTACATCCGTAACGTCTATGGAGTGCTGCTTACCCGCGGGATGCTCGGAACCTACGTGTACGTCTGCGATCCGGCGTTGCGAGTTTACGTGAGCGGCGTGCTTGATAGTCCGTGAAGTGGCAACGGTGTGCGTCCGGAATGCGCGCCATCGCGTAGCGCCACGAGGCGCCCCGATCTGTTCACAGTCGGTCGATCCAGGTGTCCTCTTCGCGGTCATCCCAAGAGTTTCCCGTGGACGTGCGTCCGCGGCGCGCCAATCGGGTCTTCAGCCGGGCGGTAAGCATTTGCGCTGCGGCCGCCGTTAGTTCGCCGACGGAGCTCAAGGTGTGGCCGGTGAGCTCCTTGACGACTTCGAATTGCTCAGGTGCAGTGCTGATCTCGAGCTCAGCGAACAATCCGCGAATCTCGGACCGTTGCGACGGCGTCATCATGAGTGGTGCGGTGATGGTCGGGGACGCTGTCTCAGCCAGGCCATCGTTGAAGAGTGGAACCGAGTCGTTCATAGATCTACTATCTCGCGCTCGAGCCAGGCACCCSCACGGTGCTGCTCGACGACGGTCCGCGGGGCCCGTCAGACGAGGAGGGGGCTGGCTCGCGTAGCCCGTCCCCGTCCGATTGAAGAGGCAGGATCACCTCGAAGTGGTCGATAAGGATCCGGAAGCCGGTGTTGTTCCACCACAACCGCGAGACTCCACCCGCCGACATGCCGTAGCCGGGGTCGAATTCGGGAACGTAGAGTGCATCCTCGATATGCACAAGCGAGGCGCCGATCATCGCCTCGGCCRCTGATCGGATCAGACTCTCGAGTTCCCGCGAGTCAGGCGGCAGCGGTGTCATCGCGAAGTGCGCACGAAGGGCACGCCACAGGTAGGGGTCCCCACGGAATCCCCAGGATGTGGGCACGCGGTGGAAGAGGCGACCAATTGAGTCGTCGGCCGTCTCTGGAGGGAACTGCCTGAGCACCTGAGCATGGACGAGACGATAGGTGTATTCACTGAACGCCACGAGGCGGACATCCTCGACCCGGGTCGACGATGTAGCGATCGTCTCGATCGCGGCCGCGATCGCATCATTCATGGGCCATCCGTACACGCCGGCGCCTATAAGCGGGAAGGCGACGCTACGTGCGCCGAGTTCATCGGCGACTGACAGTGCTCGACGGTAACAGGCCTCCAGGATCGATCGGTCCTGCTCGCCAGCGGCGTAATTCGGTCCGACCGTATGAACGACCCAAATAGCAGGTAGATCGCCAGCCGTGGTCCACCCGGCATCCCCAGTGCCAAGGCCGTTCGGAAATCGCGCGATGCAGTCGTCGAGGATCGCGCGGCCGCCGGCGCTGTGAATCGCGCCGTCAACTCCGCCCCCGCCACGCATCTGACGGTTCGCCGCGTTCACGATGGCGTCGACATGTTGCTCGGTGATGTCGCCGTGTACGGCGATGACCTTGACCATGCGGCCAGTCTGGCGTAGTCCGCGCGGGCGATTTCGCCGGCGATCAGGGCAGGCTAGGTCGCTTCGCGTGGATACAGTTGAGGGGTTGCCTAGTTGGGGGTGCTGCATAGATGCGGACTGATTCGCCGCTGTGGCGCGTGATGGGCGATGCTGCACAGGCGCAAGAGGCCGAGGCGCTTGCCAAGGTCCGTGATCTGCTGCCTGACGACGGCATTGCCCGAGCGTGGGCGAATGTCACTTTCACCGACAATGACGGTCGACTGAACGAGGTCGATGTTCTCATCCTGACTCGCGGTGGATTAGTCGTCACTGAGCTCAAGGGGTGGCACGGTGAGGTCTCGGGCAACCAGCAGGATTGGTTCCACGGAAGGCGTGTTGAGCGGAATCCGCGCATACTCGCGAACTCAAAGGCGAAGAGGCTCGCGAGCGTCCTCAAGGACCTGGCACGGTCAGTGAACGCGCCACGCGGCACTGTCCCGTTCGTGTCGGAGGCCGTAGTCCTACACGGTCGAGACTCACGGGTTCGTCTTGACCAGTTCGGTGCCGAGTCGATCTGGACGCTCGACAGCTTCAATGTGCGTAGCACCGGTGCTGCGCTGAAGAACTTCTCTGAGCTGATCCGGCAGTCCTCGACCCGCGACCCGATCGATCGCCAGCGCGCGAACGCCATCGATGCGCTGATGAACGCGGCTGGGCTCATGCCGCGCGCGCGCCAGCGCATGATCGGCCAGTATGCGCTCGACTCAGGCGTACCACTCGGGGAAGGCCCAGGCTGGCAGGACTTTCTCGTTACTCATCCGCGCGCCAAAACGAAACACCGCGTTCGACTCTTCCCGTATCCAAAAGGGGCTGGGCGGGAGGCGCGTCAAGCAATCGACACTCGTGCCGAGCGGGAGTTTCGCCTCACTTTTGGCATCGCGCATCCTGGCATTATCGGGCCGTCCGAGCTCCTGACTCCTGAGGAAGGGCCGGCCCTCGTCTTCCCGCACGACCCTGGTGAACTAAGCCTCGACGACTACCTGTCTTCGCACACCGACGACCTCGTCTTCGAAGACCGCGAGCGACTTGTTCAGGAACTCGCCGAGCTTGTGCGATTCGCCCATGGGCAACGGCTCACGCATCGGGCGCTGTCCCCGCTGAGCGTGCGGGCGAAGCCGACCGCCGACGGCGCGGTCACTCTCCGGATCCGCGACTGGGACTTGGCGCGCCGCCCGGATGCCGGCACGACCACGGCGACGGAGATCTCGCGCGGGCTGACCGACATCGTGGGTTCGGTCGAGTCAGGTGCGATGCTCTATCTCGCACCCGAGACGCTGCGCGGGGCGACTCCTGCGTCGGCACTGACGCTCGACGTGTACGGAGTGGGCGCCGTGGCAATCCGCATCCTCACAGACAAGCCACCGGCGCTGAACATCCTTGCGCTGGAAGCGCTCGTCAACTCCGACGCCACTGGGCTCGACGCACGGGCACTGATGCCCGAGATCTCGGATGAGTACGCCGTCGCGATTCTGGGCGCCACGACCTTCGACGAGGTTCATCGCACGATCGACATCAGCGAGTTCCAGAACGATATCGAAGAGGCGCGGCGCCGCGGGCGCGGGAGCGAGCCCGAGCCTTCACAGGGCGATCCGCTGGACGCTGCAGTCGGCGACATCGTCGACGGACGCTTCGAGATCCACATGCGCCGCGGGGCGGGGTCTACCGGCGTTGCCTTTGAGGTCACCGACTATGTGCTCGACCACGAGCACGTCATCCTCAAGCTGGCCAAGGATGACTCGGCGGCCGCCCGACTCGCTGTCGAGGCCGAGGTGATCGACCGCCTGGATCACCCGCGCATCGTGAAGCGACTCGACGGGCCCCTGCAAGTCAGCACGCGTCAGGCGCTGCTGATGTCGGATGCGGGACTGGAGACGGTTGCTGATCGGATCCGCATCGAGGGCCGCGCGACGATCGAGCAACTCGACCGCTACGGCGCAGATCTGTTCGACCTGGTGGCGCACCTGGAAGAGAAAGGCGTATTCCACCGCGACATTAAGCCGTCGAACCTCGCGGTGAAACCTGACCCCGGCTCGCGGAAGCCGCGTCTCACGCTCTTCGACTTCTCGCTCGCCGAAGAGCCGCTTACCAACATCAAGTCCGGCTCACGCCCGTATCTCGACCCATACCTTGGTTCGGGTGGACGCATGCAGTACGACAGTGCAGCCGAGCGATTCGCGATCACCGCGACGCTTTTCGAACTCGCCACAGCCGATCCGATCTGGTGGGAGCAGGGCGATGCACCTTCATCGGGCTCCGACGCTCCGGTCGTTCAGGCGAGCATGTTCGACCCCGGCGTCGCCGAAGGGCTGACCGCGTTCTTCAGGCTGGCGCTCGCGCCGAAGGCGGATGAGCGGCATCCGAGCCTCGACGCGATGCGCAAGGCGTGGGCGGACGCACTCGCCGGCGCGGCGCCGGATGCTGAAGATCTCGAAGCGAACGACGAGAAGGCCGCCGCCGCGACCATGGCGACCACGCTGGCCGATGCCGGGCTGAGCGCGCGGGCGCTGTCGGCGCTCGCACGGCTGCGGGTCGGTACGGTCGGCGAGCTGTTGGGTGTTCCGCCGATGTCGATCAACCAGATCCGGGGCCTCGGCGAGCAGGTGCGCCGCGAGATCAGCACGCGCGTGCGCGAGTGGCGCCAACGTCTGGCCTCGCCGACCACGACGCAGACCGAAGCGCCCGCGCAGGCTGGCCGTCGCTCGGTCGAGAGCTACATCGGCACGATTTCAGCGAAGCCCGGTGAGACCTCGGAGGAGCGCTACAAGCGCGTCCGCAAGAACGGCACGCTCAGCGGCCCAACACAGGATGCCGCGCGATGGCTGCGCGAGCTCGACAACGTCGCAACGCTCGATGAGCTCGCGCGCAAGTTGCTCCGCGAGTACGGGTCGACGCTGGCCGACGAGCGTCGGATGGATGCCGCGACCGCCGTAGTTCGAGCGATCCTCGAACTCGACACCCGCTCCAGAGAACCGTTCTTCGTCTATCAAACGCTGCGCGATCGCTCGCGAACCGTGGTCGCGTACGCCCCTGAAGGCGACGAGGGACTCACGTTCGACGAGGCCGAGCTGCACGTGGAGTCGCTGCTCCGACTCGGCGGGACTGTCGACGGACTTCTCGAGCAGAGCGACATCGTGCCCGCCACGCGGCTGCGTGAGGCGCTGCTCGACGGCACCCCGCAGCTGCGGGTCCCTGAAAGCAGGGTCACGCAGCTCGCTGTCGGGCTCTCGACAAGGGGCCGACTGTCGTCGATGGGGGAGGCGTACCGGGCCGAGCTCGACCCGCACCGTGCGGTGGAGTTGGCGCTGCGGGGCGCGGCGACGCGCGAGCTCGCGGTCGGGACGATCGAGCAGCGAGTGCGGGCGCGCTTCCCGGAGGCGCCGCCGATCCCACGCAGACCCGCGCTCGATGCGCCGGTGCGAACGGCCATGCCCTACCTCGAATGGCAGGAGGCGGCCGGCAAGTACGCGGTGCGCACCGTCGAGGAGTCGTCGTTGTCGCACACCGMGAGCTCGACGACCTTCGGGCTGTCGGTCGGCGACCCCGCTATCGCGGCCCGGCTCAGCGGCTCGATCCGGGATCGCAGCGGGCTCGTCATGGTCGCGTCGCGGCGACAGAGCATGGTGGTGACAGCGAGTCGGCTGGCCGTCGAGTACGGGCTCACTGTCGTAGACCTCGCCGGTGTCGCGCTCACTGCCCTTAAGACGACGGCCGAGGCGAAACGAGCGCGGTGGACAAAGGTACTCGAAGCGGATGCCGCGCCTCTGGACTCGAGCGACCGGCGCAACCTTGAACGGCTCGCGCGCGAGGCGATCATGCCTGTGTGGGAGGAGCTGCTGGCGTCGGCCGACCCGACGATCTTCGTGAACCCCGCCGTACTAGCTCGCCTAGGCCTCGACGATCTCATCACCACCGTCATGAACCTCGCGACGCCCAGGGCGGCCGCGCGGTGGTTCCTGCTGCCGCGTCCGCCGTCGGGTCGCACCCCGGATCTCGATGGTCTGCCGATGCCGTTCGGGGCGGACGGATGGCTCGAACTCAGCCTCGAGGGGCTGCCCATTATCGAACTCACGACGGCTGGCTCCGCCGCCACCGATGCGGCCGACCGTTCCATCCTGAAGGGCTTGACGAAGTGATCGATTCCCCAAAGCTGCTCGCCGATCTCAAGCGGGTGCTGAAGTCGCTGGAGGATGATCTGCGTTTGCGAGCGGAGGACGAGACGACCCCGTGGGGTGGCCGTCTGCGCGATGGGTATCGCCGTGCCCAGGCCAGGGCGCGTACGGGGTTGCCGTGGATTCAGTGGCGTGATGGTGAGGTGTCGCAGGCTGCGGTGGCGTGGATCCTGGCGTCGGTGTTCATTCGATTCGCGGAAGACAACGCGCTTCTCGTCGGCGCGGAACTCGACGGTGTCCGTGCATCGGTGCCGTGGATCGCGGCGCCTGGTGATGGGCTGGAACGCGCGATCGAGAACGAGGCGGCGTTCTACGCCGCGGCTCCGACGATGACGGGCCGGGATTGGTTGCAGCAGGCGTTCCGGACGCTGGCGGCTCTCCCGGCGGGGCGCACGCTGGTGGATCCGGATCACTCGCCCGTCTGGCACGCGCCGATCTCCGCGACCGCGGCGGATGCGCTGCTGGTGTTCTTCCGCCGCACGACCCCGGAGGGTGCGCTGGTGCACAACTTCAGCGACCCGGATCTCGACACCCGGTTCCTCGGCGACCTGTATCAGGACCTCTCCGACTATGCGAAGAAGACGTACGCGCTGCTGCAGACACCGGTGTTCGTGGAAGAGTTCATCCTCGACCAGACCCTGACGCCGGCGATCGCGGAGTTCGGGCTGACCGGGTTGAAGCTCATCGACCCGGCGTGCGGGTCGGGACACTTCCTGCTGGGCGCGTTCGAGCGGCTCGTTGCCGCGTGGGCGGTGACCGCACCGGGCGTCGAGCGGGGTGAGCGGGTGCAGCGGGCGCTGGACTCCATTCACGGTGTTGACTTGAATCCGTTCGCGATCGCGATCGCTCGGTTCCGGCTCACGGTAGCCGCCATCAAGGCGGCGGGGACCCGCACCCTCGTCGCCGCGCCCGCGTTCCGGTATCGCCTCGCGATCGGCGACTCACTGCTCGGCAGCGTGAACCCGAACGCGGGGCTCGACCTCGGAGACGACGAGTACTTCGCCTACGACTCCGAAGACCTCCGCGAGTACGCGGGCATCCTGCAAGGCGACCAGTACCACGTCGTCGTCGCAAACCCGCCCTACATCCAGCCTCCGGACTCCAAGCTCCGCGACAAGTACCGTGCGCTGTATTCGACGTGTCACATGAAGTACGCCCTATCGGTGCCTTTCATGGAGTTGCTGTTCCGCCTGGCCAATCGCGCGAACGGTGGAGGGGCGGGCTACGTCGGTCAGATCACGTCGAACTCGTTCATGAAGCGCGAGTTCGGCAAGAAACTCATCGAGAAGTTCCTGTCGGGGTCTTACACCGGCGTCTCTCCTGACTACGTGGATCTCACCCACATCATCGACACGTCTGGTGCGTACATTCCTGGCCACGGCACACCGACAGTGATCTTGGTCGGCCGTCCCCGGAAGCCGCAAGCCGAGGACATCCGCGCCGTCATGGGGGTGTGCGGCGAGCCTGGGCAACCTAGTGTTCCGGCCGAGGGTTTGGTGTGGCAAGACATCGTCAATCATCTCGAATCGCCGGGCTACGACGGGCCCTACGTCACCGTTGCTGACATGCCCCGTGGCACCTACACGAGCTTTCCATGGTCCCTCACCGGCGGTGGCGCGGGTGAACTCAAAGACAGGATTGAAGCGTCATCCAATGTGAAGATTGCTGATGTTGTCGAATCCATCGGGTTTGGTGCCATCACCGGCGACGATGAGTTCTTCGTGCGACGACGCCGCGTTGGCGCACCATCATGGGAAGCGACTCCGATGAGGACATTCGTTGAAGGCGACACGGTTCGGGACTTCGAAGTCTCCGCCGACGCGTTGGCCCTCTATCCGTATCC
>NZ_JBFUFC010000082.1:0-16538 GCF_056403635.1 Microbacterium sp. P2_F9
CCCATAGGCATAGGTCTCGGCGAGGTCGACCCGGGCGCCGAGCATCGCGGCGGCGAGGTCCTGGTAGACCTCCTCGCCCACGCCGTCGACCTCGGTGGCGACGGGGCGGAGCTCGTCGCGGAGCAGGAGCACGAGTTCGTGCAGCGCGACGTTGATCTCGTCGGCCGCTGCCCGCACGCGGGGCGTTGCCGCGGCATCCGTCCCCTCGGCGATGGGGACCGAGCCGAACCAGTCCAGCGCAATCCACGACTCGACCTGTGCGGCGAGGGTGTCGAGCTGGCGAACGGGGGCGATGCCCGTGCCGGTGAACCGGTCCGCGTGATCGCGGGCCCAGCGCAGCGACCCGGCGTACTGCCGCACCGCGGCGGGCGCCGCCTCGAGGCGGCGCAGGAGCGCCTCTCCCGCGGCATCCGGAGTCACGGTCAGTCCCTCGATCGCGTAGCGGACGAGGTGCACCGGCGTCGCGAGACCGGCGACGAGTCGAGGCGTGAAGCCGGTGTCGAACAGCAGGCGCTCGCGCTCCAGTCGCTCGCGCAGGGCGGCGCGCAGCACCGGGTCGCCCGCATCCGGGGAGAGTGCGTCGAGCGCGGCGATCGTCTCGCCCTGCAGCTCGTACTTGCGCTGCAGCCACTCCAGGCCCAGATCGGGGAGGTCCGGCGCCGCGTCCGACCCGATCGCCTGCGCCGCATCGGGCTCGTGGCGGGCGAGTTCGGCGACATAGGCGTCGACGACGGCGTGGACGGGATCGGACTGACGAAGGCTCACCGATCAAGCCTACGCACGGGAGCGACGGATGCCGCGGCCCCGGTCTCGCGCTGTCCAAAGCGCCATCCGCTGCCGCTTCAGCAGCGCGGCGATTGCTCGCGCTGTCGAAACCGCCATCCGCTGCCGTTGCTTTCGGGCGCGAGAGGCGGTTTCGACAGCGTGAGACGGGGTAGACCTTGCGTGAGGTCGCCGCGCTGGGTCAGATCGAGCGCTGGTACGCCCGGATCGAGCGCACCGCCCAGACGAAGGCGAGTGCCGCGAGCAGCGCGAGGCCGCCGGCCTGCCACCACCCGTGCTCGGGATACACCCCGCTCAGGCCGCCGCGCCCGAGCTCGACGGCCCACGTCATCGGGTTCCAGCGCGACACGCTCTGCACCCACTCCGGCATGAGGTCGGCGGGCATCATCGTTGTCGACAGGAAGGTCGCGGGCAGCACGATGAGCTGCGACAGGCTGATCAGCGCGATCTGGCTGCGCGCACGCAGGGCGACCGCGGTCGAGGCGCAGCAGAAGATCGTCGCGAGGAGCGTCGCGATGCCGAGGGCCACCAGCATCCCGCCGACGCCGCCCGGGTAGCGGGCGGAGGCCAGCCAGCCGATCCCGAGCACGACGACGGACTGGACGACATTGATGATCAGCTGCTGCGCGAGCTGCCCCGAGATGATCGCGGTGCGCGAGATCGGCGAGGTGAGGTACTGGTCCATGACGCCGGAGTTGATGTCGTCGATGTAGCCCGTGCCCGCCCACGCGCCGGAGTAGAGCACCGTCATCATCAGGATGCCGGGCACGAGGTAGTCGATGTAGCCCGCGCCGCCGAACTGCGGCAGCGCGCCGAGCGACGAGAACACCGACCCGAACAGCAGGATCCAGATGACCGGCTGCACGAGCGACATGATCGGGCCCCAGGCCTGGCGCCAGGTGGAGAGCAGCCAGCGGCGCAGCACCTGACCGGTCTGGGTGAACCAGCCCGCACGGCGGGGGACGGCGGCGACCACGGGGCCGCCGAGGGTGAGAGTGGTCATGCTGCTGCTCCTGTCTGGGTTGCCTCGACGCCGGTCCCCGAGCCTGTCGAGGGGTCGCCGATCGTGTGTCCGACGAAGTGCAGGTACACATCGTCGAGGGTGGGATGGGATGCCGCGACCTGACCGAACCGGATGCCCGCGGCATCCAGCGCGGCGATGACAGCGCCGACCGCCGCGGAGGCATCGTCCGTGCGGGCGGCCAGGACGCCTTCGACCCCGGAGACCTCCACGACGATGTCGCGCAGATCCGCGACCCCGGCCACGGCCCGTCGCACAGCATCGGGATCCGGTTCGATGAGGCTCACCCGCAGCGAGTCGCCATGCAGCGCGGCCTTCAGCTCGGCAGGCGTGCCCTGCACGACGGCCCGCCCCTCGTCGACGAGCAGGATCTCGTGGGCGAGCCGATCGGCCTCTTCGAGGTAGTGCGTGGTCAGCACTACCGTGAGCGCCTCTTCGCCGGACAGCCGGCGGATCTCCGCCCACATCGTGGCGCGCGCCTCGGGGTCGAGACCCGTCGTGGGCTCGTCGAGGAACAGCACCTGCGGGCGGTGCACGAGCGCGGCCGCGACATCCAGCCGCCGCMGCATGCCGCCGGAGAACGTGCTGACGGGGCGTCGGGATGTCTCGGCCAGGCCGAACTCGTCGAGCAGCCGGCGCGCGCGCGACCGGGCGTCGGCGGCGCCCATGCCCCGCAGGCGGGCGGCGATCTCGAGGTTCTCGACCGCGGTGAGGAGCGGATCGGTGCTCGAGCCCTGGGACACATAGCCGATGGCCGCGCGCACAGCGTCGGCCTCGCGGGCGACATCGTGACCGGCGACCCGCGCCGTGCCGCCGGTGGGCCGCGAGAGGGTGGTGAGGATCTTGGTGGTGGTGGACTTGCCGGCCCCGTTCGGGCCGAGGAGGCCGAAGACGCGACCGGGCGGAACGGTGAAGCTCAGTCCGTCGAGGGCACGGACGGCGGGGCGCCGTCCCCGGCCCGGATAGACCTTGACGAGGTTCTCGGCGACGATCGCCTGGGTGTTTTCAGGCATGGCGAAGCATCCCTTCCTTCTGATGGGTTGTGTGAGAGGAGTGGGCCGGCGGACCGGCTACGACTTCTTGGCGCCGAACATCATGCGGGCGAGCACCAGCATCATGACGGCGAAGCCGCCGACGAAGGCGAGCAGCGCCCACCACCAGCCGACCGTGAAGACCAGCGCGATCATGACGGCGAAGGTGAGGATCCAGATGACCGCCGTGTAGATCCCGAACCGGGCTGCGGTCTCGGGCTCCTCCTCGAAGCGGTTGGGCGGCATCTGGGCGTCGCGCTGCGCGGCGACGACCCACGCCTTGTGCCGGTTGGTCTGCGTCGCTCCGAGGAACGAGAACAGGACGATGCCCAGCACGCCCGCGACCGCGGCCAGGACGACGACCCACATCGCGAGGATGCCGGTGAGGATGAGCCCGGTCAGCCCGAGCCCGACCACGACGAGACTCGTCGCCAGGCCGAAGCCGGCGGCGCGCCTGCTCGGCATGGGATGGTCTGATGTCGTCTCCTGCGAGAGCGACGACCCCACGATCCAGCCTGCGGCGGCGGCGCCGAGCACCAGGACGGCGATCGTGCCGGCGACCGGGAGGGTCAGCACGGCCGTCGCGGCGAGTGCGACCACGATGAGCGACGCCACAGTGACGACCGACGCGACGACGACCCCGACCACGAATCCAGGTTTCGGGCGCACGTGGTGGCGCAGCTGCACCATCGCGTACGACTCCTTCTGCGCGGGAGCGGTGGATCCGTCCAGCAGCTCGTGCACGTCGCCGAGCTCCGCGATCGCCTGGCGCGCGGCATCCGCTGCCGACAGACCGGCGGCCTCGAGCTCGTCGGTGCGCGCGACGAGGTTGGCGCGCACCTCTTCCTTCAGGTCCTGTGCGTCGGGCGTCATCTCGATGCCGGCGAACGCCTCGTCGAGGAGACGATGGATGTCGGAGTTCATTGCTGTTCCTTCAGGTCGGTGCCCTTGAGATCCAAGAGAGAGTCGATGATGCGTCGCGTGGCGACCCATGCCGTCACCTTGCCGCGGTAGATCGCGCGGCCGGCGTCGGTGATGCGGTAGTACTTGCGGCGGCCGCCCTGCGTCTCGTCGCCCCAGTAGGACTCGACGAGTCCGTCCTTCTCGAGCCGGCGGTAGGTGGCGTACAGGGTCGCCTCCTTGATCTCGTGATCACCGCCGGTCGCGTCGCGGATGGCTTTGTAGATCTCGAAGCCGTACTGGTCGCCGTGACGCAGGACGCCGAGCACGATCGTGTCGGTGTGTCCCCGCAGCAGATCCGCTGCGAATGCGTCTTCCTGTGTCATGACAAGTACTGTATCACATCAAGTACTTGCTGACACAGTGATCTCTAACGACTCAAACCCGGCGAGCGTAGACTCGCTGCCATGTCGTTCGATGTGGCCGCCGAGGCCTACGACAGCTTCATGGGGCGGTACTCCCGTCCGCTCGCCGCGCTGTTCGTCGAGAGCGCGCGCCTCCCCCGCGAGGGCCGCGCGCTGGACGTCGGCTGCGGGCCCGGCGCCCTCACCGCTGAGCTCGCCGCACGCTACGGCGAGGCCGAAGTGGCCGGTGTCGATCCGTCCGCGAGCTTCGTCGCCGCGGCGGCCGCCCGCCACCCGTGGGCCGACATCCGCCACGGCGTCGCCGAGCACCTGCCCTTCGACGACGACATCTTCGTCGCGACGCTCGCCGAACTCGTCGTGCATTTCATGACGGATGCCGCGGCAGGCGCCCGCGAGATGGTCCGCGTCACGCGACCCGGCGGCGTCGTCGCCGCCTGCGTCTGGGACTTCGCCGGTGGCCGCGCCCCGCAGAGCCTGTTCTTCGCGGCCCTCGGATCCGTCGTGACGGGCATCGACGACGAGTCCCACAAGGTGGGCGCCCGCCACGGCGACCTGGGTGCGCTCCTCCGTGCCGCCGGCTGCGGGGCCGTCGAGGAGGGCGAGCTCACCGTGGAGGTGCGGTACGCCGGATTCGAGGAGTGGTGGACGCCCTACACGCTCGGCGTCTCGCCCGCCGGGGCACAGCTGGCGGCGCTGCCCGACCTGGAACGCGACGCCGTACGAGCCCGCTGCGCCGAACTGCTGCCGGACGGTCCGTTCACGGTGACCGCGACCGCCTGGACCGCACGCGGCGAGGTCTGAGCCGGATCAGGTGGCGGCGAGGCGGGCCTTCTCGGCGGCGATGTCGTAGGTGGCCACCGGCCACTGCGGGTCGATCTGCTCGAGGGTCTCGAGCAGCAGCGCCTGCACCGCAAGCCGCGCGAACCACTTCCGGTTCGCGGGGATCACGTGCCAGGGCGCGTAGTCGGTCGAGGTGCGATCGAACACGACCTGGAAGGCGTCCATGTACTTCGGCCACCGCGCGCGCTCGTCGACATCACCCGGGTTGTACTTCCAGTGCTTGTCCGGTCGATCGAGCCGCTCCGCGAGCCGCTCCCGCTGCTCCTCGGGTGAGATGTGCAGCATGACCTTCACGACGCGGGTGCCGGCATCCGTCAATCGCTTCTCGAAGTCGTTGATGGCCCCGTAGCGCCGTTCGATCTCCTCCGGCGGCGCGAACTCGCGCACCTTGCCGATCAGCACGTCCTCGTAATGCGAGCGGTCGAACACGCCGATGAACCCGGGCTCGGGCACGCGCTTCTCGACCCGCCAGAGGAAGTCGTGCGCGAGCTCCTCCTTGGTCGGCTTCTTGAACGCGGTGAGCGAGATGCCCTGCGGGTCGACCGAGCCGACGACGTGACGGATGATGCCGCCTTTGCCCGCTGAGTCCATCGCCTGCAGCACCAGGAGGACTCTGGCGTCGGTCTGCCCGGAGCGGCTCTCGGCGAAGAGGCGCTCCTGCAGCTCGTCGAGCTCTTCGACGCCCGATGCGAGGTCCTTGGCGCCGTGCTTCTTGCCGCCTGTGAACCCCGGCGTCGACTCAGGGTCGACGTCCCTGAGGCGGAATCCCGCCCCCACGCGCAGCAGCTGTGCGGGGTCGCCGGTCCAATGCTTCTGGCTTTTCGCAGTCATGGGCCCATCTTGCCCCTGCCGGCCCCCGCGCGTGCGGATCAGCGCGGCAGCGGAACCTCGATGAGCTGCCTTCCGCCGACCGGCGAGGTCAGCGCCTGATCGAGGGCGCTGCGGGTGGTGACACGCCGGTACTCCCACCCGTAGGCGAGCGCGAGCTGCTCGAGTCCCACGGTGTGCGGCGTGTAGAGCACGCGGTCCATCGCGTCGCGGCCCGCGACACCGGCGACTTCGAGGCCGTCGAAGATCGTGCCGCCGCCGTCGTTGCCGACGATGACCTGAAGGCGCGGCTCGCGCTCCGCGGGGGCGAGCAGCAGGGCGCCGACGTCGTGCAGGAACGCGAGGTCGCCGAGCACGACGCGCGTCACCCCGGGTCGCCCCCCAGCCTGGCTGGCCAGCGCGATGCCCATCGCCGTCGCGACCGTGCCGTCGATGCCGGCGAGACCGCGGTTCGCGTGCACGGGCACCTTCTTGCCGCCCAGCACCGCATCGGCGACCCGGACCAGCCGGGACGAGCCGAACACGAGCCGATCGTGCGGCCACGTGGCCCGCCACACGGCGTCGACCAGCCCGGCGCGGTCGAGGGGTGCCCGGATGGCGCCGAGTTCGGCGGCGATGGCGCCGAGGCGCTCCCCCGGCACGGCGGACGACAGCCCGTCGGCATCGGGGGCGGGCGGCGAGAGATCTACGGATGCCGCGCGCGAGGCGCGCAGCCAGTCACCCAGCCACTCGCTGTCGACTTCCCCGGGGGCCACCGCCAGAGCATCGAGGGGCACCGTGGCGTCGTTGAGGTTGAGCGGCTCCCCCGGGCCGCGGACCGCGAAGACCGCGATGTCGGGATCGGACAGCAGTGCCGCCACCTCGCGGCTGAGCGTGGGATGCCCCAGCACGATGGCGCGCTCGATGCGCCCGCCGAGGTCGGGATCCGCCAGCAGTTCGCGATAGCCGTGCACGAGGTTGCGGCCGAACCGAGCGCCGCTGACGATCTCAGCGATGAGGGGCCAGCCCCCCTCGTGTGCGAGCAGCTCCGCGTCGGGGCCGGCATCGGCGCCCGCGATGACGATGGTGCGCGGTCCGCGTTCGATGACGTGGGGCCGGTCCTCCGGCTCGATCGGCACATCGGATTCGCCGATGCCTCCGCCGCCCTGGTAGAGGGCGCCGAACACCTCTTCCTCGGCCTCATCCTCGACCGGCGCGGCATCCGGGTCGGGGTCGGCCTCGACGATGAGCTCGACCTCGGCGGCGCTGAGCCAGACGGGGAGATCTCCGGCGAGCGGCTCGCGGAACGGCAGGTTGAGGTGCACCGGACCCGGCGAACGGGTTCCCGCGCCGAGCGCCGCGGCGACGGCGTCGCCGGCGATGGCGCGGAGCATGGCGCTCTGCTCGGAATCGCCGTCGGGGTCGGTCAGCTCCGGAACGGGGACGTCGGCTTCGAATCGCACGTTCGGCGCGAACATCCCAGGCTGCCGAGTGGTCTGGTTCGCACCGACGCCACGCAGCTCGGGCGGGCGGTCCGCGGTCAGCAGCAGCAGCGGGACGCCCGCGTGGTGGGCCTCCAGTGCCGCCGGCAGCAGGTTGGCCGCCGCAGTGCCGGACGTGCAGACGACGGCCGCCGGCATCCCGTCCTCACGTCCGATGCCCAGGGCCGTGAAGCCGGCCACCCGCTCGTCGATCCGCACGTGCACCGACACGGCGCCGCGTGCCTCGAGCTCGGCGGCGACGAGCGCGAGGGACTGAGAGCGCGATCCGGGGCTGAGCACGATGTGGCGAACGCCGTGCTCGAGGAGCGCGGCGATGAGCGCGGCAGCCGCATCGGTCGCGGGCGCCGGAGTGGCCCGCGGATCGTCGCGCGGCTCGTTCGTCTCGGGGACGGCGTTTTCGCCGTCCGCTTCTGGGTCCATGCTCAGCCGACGGCTCCGCGCTGGCCGCGGCCGTCGTCGTCGGCATCGGGTGCCGCCCCACGCACCGGCGGATCGGCGGGGGCGCCGGTCTCGGTGGGGGCCGCCGACGTCTTCGGGGCGCTCGCGTCCGGGGTCTGCCACTTCGGGTCGTCATCCTCGGCGTCGAGCTGCGCGAGCTCCTCTTCGAGCCGACGGATGCGCTCGTCCTGATCGCTCATGGTGCCGATCCGGCCGAGGAACTCGATGTCGTCGTCGGGCGCGGAGCGGGTCGGAAGGGCGCTGGCGCGCACGCGGCCGACCACGAACCAGAGGATGCCGCCGAGCACCGGCAGCAGGATCACGATGAGGATCCACACTGGCTTGCTGACGCCGCGGTGGCGATACGAAGGCTGGGCGGCGCAGTCGACGATGGTGAAGACCCAGAACGCCGTCAGCACCAGGGCCAAGATAAGCAGCACCCTCGTCACAATCCCCATCCTAGGCGTGCTGCGCCTGGTCTGGCCGGGTCGTGACCGAACCGTCGCCCGCAGGTATGCCCCCGACGACCCGTGAACTATGCGCTGGCCGAACCGAACGTACGATGAACAGGTGAAAGTCCGCTCCGCGCTCGTCTACACCGTCCTGCGGCTGCTCGCCTTCCTGGTCCCGTTCGCGATCCTCATGCTGTTCCCGATCTTCCGCGAGCTGTACTGGCTCGCCGCCATCTTCGCCGCGCTGATCGGGCTCAGCCTTTCGCTGCTGTTCCTGCGCCGCCCGCTTACCAGTGCGACCGAGGGACTGCAGGAACGCCCGCGCAAGGCCCGGAAGACGCCGAGCGACGAGGACGTCGAGGATGCCGCCGCCGACGCGGCGGACGGCTCGACGCGCTGAGCGTCAGCCGACGAAGGCCCAGAACAGGAACCCGCCGTACGCCAGTGAGGTGGCCGAAGTGAGCGCCAGGGCGATGACGAGCTCCTTCGGCAGCCGGTAGGTCCACACGATGAGGATGGCGGGCAGCGCCGCGAGCAGGGCGAGCAGCGTCAGCCAGGCGATCGGGTAGAACACCGCCAGGAAGCAGGCGATCGCGAAGGCGACGAGCACGAAGGCCGTGAAGAGCCACTTCGTCGCTTTGCGGCCGATCAGCACGGTCAGCGTGCGCTTGCCGGCGATGCGGTCCTGGTCGATGTCGCGCAGGTTGTTGGCCAGCAGCACCGCGCAGGCGAGCAGTCCAGCGCCCACTCCGCCGAACCACGCCTCCTGCGGGATCGCGAGCACCTGCGCCCAGGCGGTGCCCACGGTGGCGACGAGCCCGAAGAAGACGAAGACGAACAGCTCACCGAGCCCGTAATAGCCGTAGGGCCGCTTGCCGCCGGTGTAGAACCAGGCGGCGACGATGCACAGGGCGCCGACCAGCAGCAGCCACCACTGCTGGGTGCGGATGACGACCGCGAGACCGGCGAGCGCCGCGATCGCAAAGAACGACAGCGCGACGATCAGGACCGTGCGGGGCTTCGCCTTGCGCGATGCGGTCAGCCGGGCGGGCCCGACCCGGTGGTCGTCGRTGCCGCGGACGCCGTCGCTGTAGTCGTTCGCGTAATTCACGCCGATCTGCAGGCTCATCGACACGACGAGGCAGGCCAGCGCGAGCACCCAGTGGAGCTGCTGGTCGACGAGGTGCGCGGCGCCCGTGCCGATCAGGATCGGGGTGACCGCGAGCGGCAGCGTGCGCAGCCGCGCAGCGCCGATCCAGTCCCCCGCTGTCGCGTTCTGCACCCGCACCGGGCTGCCCGACTCACGCACCTTCTGCGGATTTCCCCGCGACGGCTGCTTCTTCGGACCGGACGTGCTGCGCTTCTTGCTGGGGGTGCCTGCCACGAGGTGAAATCCTAGATCCCCGAGACAGCTCTTGCCGCCACCCCCTGGCCGTGGCATCCGTTCCCGCGCGAAAATGTCGGCATGCTGAGCATCGGAACGATCGTGCTGACCGTGGAGGACATCGATCGTGCGGGCGAGTTCTGGCGCGCGGCCCTCGGCTACGTCAATCGCGCCGAGCCCTCCGATGACTGGGTGATCCTGGATCCGCCCTACAAGAAGCATTGGGACGCGCCGGGTGCGAGCATCGCGCTGTCGGTGACCGGCTACCCGCAGCACTACCCGCCGCGCATCCATCTCGATCTCTACGCCACCGACCAGTCCGGGGAGATCTCCCGACTGCTCGCCCTCGGCGCGCGGGAGGTCGACTGGGACGACTACCCCGAGGACGCCGACTGGATCGTGCTCGAAGACACCGAGGGCAACCGGTTCTGCGTCGTCGACACCGGCCCGGCCGACGCGGCCTGAGACCGACGAGCTAGCGGAGGGCGCCGATCGCGCGGCGGATCGCTTCGCGGTCGGGCTTGCCCGAGGGCAGCGTGGYGAGCTCGTCCACGAGCACGAGCCGGGTCGGTCGGGCATGCGGCCCGATCTCGGCGGCGACGGCGTCGCGCGCCTCCTCGAGCTGCACGGATTCGCTGCGGCGGAGGGCCTCGCCACGAGAGGCGACGACGACGGATGCCTCGCCCCAGCGGTCGTCGGGCACGCCGACGACCACGGCGGAGGCGAGCCCGGGCACCCCGCGGACGATGCGCTCCACGCGGTCCAGTGAGATGTTCACCCCACCCGAGACGATGACATTGTCGATGCGCCCGCGGACGCGCAGGATGCCGTCCTCCCAGAGCCCGGCGTCGCCGGTGCGGTACCACCGGGTGCCGTCGGCATCGCGGCGGAACGCGGCATCCGTCGCCGCCGGCTCACCGAGATACCCGTCGGCGAGCGTCGGGCCGGCCACCTGCACCTCGCCGTCTTGGATGCGGAGCGAGACGCCGTCGAGGGGCGCCCCGTCGTAGACGCAGCCGCCGCTCGTCTCGGTCGAGCCGTAGGTGCGGATGATCCGTGCTCCCGCGGCCTGCGCGCGCTCGAGGATGACGGGAGGCAGCGCCTGCCCGCCGACGAGGATCGTCTCGAAGGAGCGCAGCGCTGTGGCGACGGAGCTGTCGTGCTCGGCGGCGTCGAGCAGCCGCGCGAGCTGCGCCGGCACCAGCGACGTGTAGGTCGGCACTCGCCGGCCGCCGTCGCTGGAGACCATGAGGTTCGCGGTGGCGGCGAACGCGGTCGGCGTGAAGGAACCGGAGAGGATCGCGGGCTCGCGGCCCGAGACGATGGCCCGGACGAGCACCTGCATGCCGGCGACGTAGCTCGCCGGGAGGGCGAGGAGCCAGGCTCCTTCGCCGATGCGCGCAGCCGTCGCCAGGGCGCTGGCGGTGAGCGCGTCCCGGCTGAGGACCACGCTCTTCGGCACGCCGGTCGAGCCCGAGGTCGTTACGACGACCGCCGTGCCCGGCCGCACCTCGGCAGGCAGGTCGCTCACCATCCCGAGCCCGAGGGCGGGGCCGGCGCCGTGGATCGCCGAACGCAGGGCCCGCATGATGTCGCGGGGGTCGTCTCCGATGACGGGTTGGAGCTTCATTTCCTGCCTAGTACTGCCATGGGTAGGGCGCCCAGTCCGGGTCGCGCTTCTCGAGGAAGGAGTCGCGGCCCTCGACGGCCTCGTCGGTGCCGTAGGCGAGCCGGGTGGCCTCACCCGCGAAGACCTGCTGGCCGACGAGGCCGTCGTCGACGGCGTTGAAGGCGAATTTGAGCATGCGGATCGCGGTGGGCGACTTCGTCAGGATCGTCCGCGCCATCGCGATCGCCTCGCGCTCGAGCTCGGCGTGCGGGACGACCCGGTTGACGGCGCCCATCTCGAAGGCGCGCTGCGCGGAGTACTCCTCGGCGAGGAAGAACACCTCGCGCGCGAACTTCTGCCCGATCTGCCGGGCGAAGTACGCCGAGCCGTAGCCTGCGTCGAACGAGCCCACGTCGGCGTCGGTCTGCTTGAACCTGCCGTGCTCGGCGGACGCGATCGACAGGTCGCACACGACGTGCAGGGAGTGCCCGCCGCCGGCCGCCCAGCCGGGGATCACGGCGATGACCACCTTGGGCATGAACCGGATGAGCCGCTGCACCTCGAGGATGTGCAGGCGGCCGAGCGCCGCGGCACCGGTCCCTGAGCTTGTCGAAGGGCCCGCATCGGACTCGGAGTACTTGTAGCCGTCGCGGCCGCGGATGCGCTGGTCGCCGCCGGAGCAGAACGCCCAGCCGCCGTCCTTCGCGCTCGGGCCGTTCCCGGTGAGCAGCACGACCCCGATGCGGGGATTCTGCCGGGCATCGTCGAGTGCCCGATAGAGCTCGTCGACGGTGTGCGGACGGAACGCGTTGCGCACCTCGGGGCGGTGGAACGCGATGCGGGCGATGCGGCCGTCCTTCGACACGTGAGCGGTGATGTCGGTGTAGGAATCGGCGCCGGATGCCGGCACCCACTCGTCTTCGTCGAAGAGATCGGAAACGGTCACCTGGTCAGCCTACGGCCGGTCGCGGTCGGACGTCATGCGGCCGCAGGCGGCGGATCGGGGGCCGTAGCCTGGAACGGTGACTTCGACTCTTCGCACACTGACCGCCACGGCGGCCGTGGCCCTGCTCCTGTCCCTGGCCGCGTGCTCGTCCTCTCCCGCGTCCGACACGGCTGCGCCGTCGGCCTCGGCATCCGCCGACGGAAGCTGCGCCGGCGTCACCGTCGTCGTCGACGCGAGCGCCTTCGATGAGGCGGACGACATCTCCCAGTCGCAGTGCATCGAGACGGACGAGGCGATCGCCGCGAGCGACGCACTCGCCGAGGCGGGGGTCACGACCGAGGGCACCACCGAGTACGGCGACCAGGTGGTGTGCCGCGTCGACGGCCTGCCCGCCGAGGACGTCGCGCTCACCGCGGAGGACGGCTCGGAGTACTTCGAGACCTGCGAGTCGATGCCCGCCGGCTTCGCGTACTGGTCGCTGTGGGTGCAGCCCGAGGAGGGCGAGTGGGCGTACGCGACCGAGGGCCTGTCCACCCTTCAGCTCGAGCCGGGCGAAAGCGTGGCGCTGCTGTTCACGCTGAACGGCGAACCGGCCGCGCCGACTTCCTAGCCCCATGACCGTGCGACTCGAACCCCTGCGCGCCGCGGCGGCGCTCGCGGCGGGGTTCGTGGTCGTCCGGGTCCTGTACCGGGTGCTGTTCCACGGCGCCGACGGGTCCGGCGCGGTGCTGCTCGACCTCCCCGAGGTGCCGCTGCCTGCACCGTTCGCGCACGTCGTGCTGCTCGGGCCGGTCACGACGGGTGGGCTGTGGGATGCCGCGGCGAGCGCACTCCCGATCGCCATCACGATCCTCGTGTTCGGCCTGATCAACGCCGTGGTGGATCTGCCCCGCGTGATCGCGCGCGGCGCGCGTCGCGGTCCGCTCCGCGGCGTCGCGCGCACCCTGGCGGTGGCGTGGGCGACCCTGCCCGCGCTGGCCGACGCGGTGCGCGCCGTGCGGTTCGCACAGCGACTGCGCGGCGAGCGGGGCGGTGTGCGGCTGCTGGCTCCGGTGCTGAGCAGGACGCTCGCCCGGGCGAGCGCGGTCGCTGCGGCCCTCGAACTGCGCGGGCTCGCCGGGCGGCCCGTCGAGGGCGACTGCCTCGCACCCGTCGAGGTGCGAGGCGCCGTGCTCCGCCATCGAGGTGCCGCCGAGGGCGCGGTCCGTGTGCCCGACCTGCTGCTCGAGCCTGGCACGCTCACCGTCCTGGCCGGACCCACGGGGGCCGGCAAGTCGACGCTGCTCCGGGCCCTCGCGGGCCTGCACACCCACGTCGACGGCGGCGGCATCGACGGCATCGTGCGGGTGGTCGGGCATGACCGCACGGCCGTACCCCCGCGCAACACCGCACAGCTGGTGGGTGTGGTGCTGCAGCATCCGCGTGAGGCGTTCGCGACCGACCGCGTGCGCGACGAACTCGGACTCGCGCTCGAGCTTCGAGGCGTCGCCGCCCCGATCGTGCACGCGCGCGTCACCGACGTCGGCGAGCGCAGCGGCATCACCGACCTCCTCGACCGCCCGCTGCGTGGGCTGTCGGCCGGTGAGGCGACGAAGGCCGCCATCGCCGCGGCGATCGTCCAGCACCCGATCCTGCTGCTCGTCGACGAACCGCTCGCCGACCTCGACGCCGACTCCCGTCGCGAGATCGTCGAGCTGCTCAGGGCGCTCGCGCACGACGCCGGCGTGTGCGTGGTCGTCGCCGAGCACCGCGTCACTGAGCTCGACGCGATCGCCGACCGGCGGATCGAGCTCGGCAGCGCACCCTTCGTCGACGAGAGCGTCCCACCGCGCGCGACGGCACATCCCGACCGTGCGACGTCCGCTGCGGGAGGACTCCGGGTCGATCGGCTCGATGTGCGCCGCGGCTCGCATCTGGCGGTCGCGGGGGCCACGTTCTGCGTCGGGTCGGGTGAGATCGCGGCACTCGTGGGACCGAACGGGGCCGGCAAGTCGAGCCTGCTCGCCGCGATCGCGATCCCGGATGCCGCGGCCGCTGTCACCGTCGGCGGCCGGCCCGCACGCGGGTCCGCCTCCAAGCACGACCGACGCGCCGGCGGGGTCGCCCTCGTCCCCGACCTGTCCGACGACCTGTTCATCTGCGACACCGTGCGAGCGGAGTGCGCCCACGCCGACCGGCGCGCGGGAGAGCCGCGCGGCACGACGCTGACGAGGTGGGCGGGCTTCCTTGGCAAGGCTGCCGACGACCCGGAGGTCGCGGCGCAGGCGGCGCGGCATCCGCTCGATCTCTCCGTCGGCCAACGCCGATGCCTTGCCATCGCGCTGCAGCTCGCAGMGGCACCGCGTGTGCTGCTCGTCGACGAGCCCACACGAGGGCTGGATGCGGCGGCTCGCGCTCTCGTCGCCGCGACGCTCCACGACGTCGCGTCGGCGGGTGCGGCCGTGCTCATCGCGACGCACGACCCCGACTTCGCCCACGCGGTCGCTTCGTTCCTCCTTCCGATGGAGGCCGGGAAGGTGGCGCCCGCACGCGTGCCGGTCGGCGCTCGACCATCGGCCGTCGAGCGGGGTGCGCAGGGCGAAACACCTCAGCCCGCCGCGGCGCGTTTCGTCTCGCTTCGCTCGCTCAACGACCCTTCTCCGGTAAGCGACGGCTCTTCGCTCCCGCGCCCCGCGGCGCGTTTCGTCTCGGTTCGCTCGCTCCACGACTGGGGTCGGGCGCGGATGATMGCCGTCGCCGCGGCGAACCTCGTCGCCTTCGCCGCGTTCGCCTGGCCGCTCGTCGTCTACGCGGTGCCCGCGCAGGCACAGGCGGCGGTGCCGGCGGCGGCATTCGCGCTCGCACCGCTCGCGGCCGTCGTCATCTTCGGCGCCCTCGACGGCACCGTGCGCACCGCGCATACCCTCGCTCTGCTCGGCACACTCGCCGCCATCGGCGCAGCCATCCGGATCGTGGGCACCGGTGTCGGCGGGGTCGAAGCGGTGTTCGTCCTGCTGATCCTGGCCGGGCGCGCGTTCGGTGCGCGGTTCGGCCTGCTGCTCGGCCTGTTCGCGATCCTGCTGTCGTCGGTCTTCACGGGTGGGATCGGCCCGTGGACGCCGTTCCAGATGTTCGCCTGCGCGTGGGTGGGCGCGGGTGCGGGTCTCCTCCCCCGCCGGGTGACGGGCACCCCCGAGGTCGTCATGCTCTGCGTGTACGGCGTGGTCGCCTCCTATACGTTCGGGCTCATCATGAACCTGTGGTTCTGGCCCTTCGCGGTCGGTTCCGGCACGGAGATCTCCTACGTCGCGGGCGCACCGATCGGCGAGAACCTGGCGAGCTTCCTCTTGTACTCGCTCGTGACGTCGACCGTCACGTGGGACACGCTGCGCGCGATCGTCAGCGTCGTCGGGATCGTCGTCGTCGGGCGGGCGATGCTCACCTCGCTGCGGCGGGCGAAGGCCGTCACACCGGCCGTGTGACGCGGCCCTCTCCGCTCAGACCGAGAAGTACTTCGCTTCGGGGTGGTGGAAGACGAACGCGTCGGTCGACTGCTCGGGGTGCAGCTGCAGCTCTTCGCTGAGCTCGACGCCCATCCGCTCCGGGCGCAGCAGCTCGACGACCTTCCTTCGGTCCTCCATGTCGGGGCACGCGGGGTAGCCCAGCGAGAAGCGGGCGCCGCGGTACTCGAGCTTGAAGTGACCCGCGATGTCGTCGGGATCTTCCTCGGCATGGCCGAGCTCCGACCGGATGCGCGCGTGCCAGAACTCGGCGAGCGCCTCGGTCAGCTGCATCACGAGGCCGTTCAGCTCGTAATAGTCGCGGTACTTGTCTTCGGCGAACAGCTTCGCCGTCACGGCGTCGATGCGCGAGCCGGCTGTCACCAGCTGCACCGCCATCACGTCGATCTGGCCCGACTCGCGGGACCGCACGAAGTCCGCGAGGCAGAGGTGCCGGTCGCGGCGCTGCCGAGGGAAGTGGAACCGCAGTCTGTCCGTACCCAGCGCGCCGCCCGAGCCGCCGTCGGGGGCGAGCAGACCAGCCGCCCCGAGGAGGCCGGACGCGTCGTCGCCATGGTGCAGGACGACGATATCGTCGCCTTCCGAGACCACCGGGAAGTACCCGTACGCGACCGAGGCGTCGAGCATGCCTTCCGCGAGGATGCGGTCGAGCCAGTAGCGCAGCCGCGGTCGTCCCTCGGTGTCGAGGAGCTGCTCGTAGGAGAGCCCGCCTTCGCCGCGGCCGGGCTTGAGCCCCCACTGCCCCATGAAGGTGGCGCGCTCGTCGAGGAACGCGGCGTAGTCGTGCAGCGCGATGCCCCGCGAAATGCGGGTGCCCCAGAACGGCGGCACCGGCACCGGGTTGTCAGAGACGACATCGGACCGCGCGGGCATCGCCTCGGGCTCGGTCAGGGTGAGCTT
>NZ_JBFUFC010000083.1:0-16513 GCF_056403635.1 Microbacterium sp. P2_F9
CCTTCGAGGCCCCCATCCACATCTCCAACGTCGCCATCGTCGACCCCTCGAGCAAGAAGCCGACCCGTGTCGGCCACCGCGTCGAGGAGAAGACCAAGGACGGCGTGAAGCGCACCGTCCGCGTGCGCTACGCGAAGAAGTCAGGCAAGGACCTCTGAACATGAGCACCACTGCCGCAGTGGCTGGCAAGATCCAGCCCCGCCTGAAGCAGAAGTACAACAGCGAGATCAAGAAGGCGCTGCAGGAAGAGTTCGGCTACGCGAACGTCATGCAGATCCCCGGTCTCGTGAAGGTCGTCGTCAACACCGGTGTCGGTGAGGCTGCGCGCGACAGCAAGGTGATCGATGGTGCGGTCGACGACCTCACCAAKATCACCGGGCAGAAGCCCGTCGTCACCAAGGCCCGCAAGTCCATCGCGCAGTTCAAGCTGCGCGAGGGTCAGCCGATCGGTGCACACGTCACCCTTCGCGGCGACCGTGCCTGGGAGTTCCTCGACCGCCTGGTCAACCTCGCACTGCCCCGTATCCGCGACTTCCGCGGCCTCTCGGGTGACCAGTTCGACGGCCACGGCAACTACACGTTCGGTCTCCAGGAGCAGTCCGTGTTCCACGAGATCAACCAGGACAAGATCGACCGCGTGCGTGGTTTCGACA
Organism: Microbacterium sp. P2_F9; assembly: GCF_056403635.1. NCBI lineage: Bacteria > Bacillati > Actinomycetota > Actinomycetes > Micrococcales > Microbacteriaceae > Microbacterium > Microbacterium sp. P2_F9. The sequence continues at coordinate 654 of NZ_JBFUFC010000083.1, forward strand.
TCACTGTCGTGACCACGGCGAACACGGATGCCGAAGGCCGCGCCCTCCTGCGCGCCCTGGGCTTCCCGTTCCGCACGGAAGACGCCCAGGCGTAACACCCCATCCCGGTCCCTGAGCTCGTCTCAGGGCCCGGGGCCCTCATAGAAGGTCGTCTGTCGTGTAACGGCAGCCGAAACCTTATGAACAAAGGAAACAACCCATGACAATGACAGACCCGGTCGCAGACATGCTGACCCGGCTGCGCAACGCGAACTCGGCGCACCACGACTCCGTGTCGCTGCCGAGCTCGAAGCTCAAGTCGCACATCGCCGAGATCCTCAAGCGTGAGGGCTACATCGCCTCCTGGGAGGTGTCGGAAGCCCGCGTGGGCCAGACCCTCACCCTCGAGCTGAAGTACGGCCCGAACCGCGAGCGGTCGATCGCCGGCATCAAGCGCGTCTCGAAGCCCGGCCTCCGCGTGTACGCGAAGTCGAGCGAGATCCCCAAGGTCCTCGGCGGCCTCGGCGTCGCCATCCTCTCCACTTCCTCCGGTCTTCTCACGGACCGCCAGGCCGAGCAGAAGGGCGTGGGTGGGGAAGTCCTCGCCTACGTGTGGTGACCTGATATGTCGCGTATTGGACGTCTCCCGATCGACATTCCCGCCGGCGTGACCATCACGGTCGACGGCCAGGATGTCGCCGTCAAGGGGCCCAAGGGCGAGCTTGCGCTCACCGTGGCCCGTCCCATCGAGGTCGTCGTCGAAGAGGGCCAGGTGCTCGTCACCCGTCCCGACGACGAGCGTGCGTCGCGGTCGCTTCACGGCCTGACCCGCACCCTCATCAACAACAACATCATCGGTGTCACCACGGGCTACACCAAGGGCCTCGAGGTCGTCGGCACGGGTTACCGCGTTGCGCAGAAGGGCAGCTCGGTCGAGTTCGCCCTGGGCTTCTCGCACCCCGTTCTGATCGACCCGCCCAAGGGCATCACCCTGACGGTCGAGGGCAACAACAAGCTCACCGTCAGCGGCATCGACAAGCAGGCCGTCGGCGAGGCGGCTGCGAACATCCGCAAGATTCGTAAGCCCGAGCCCTACAAGGGCAAGGGTGTGCGGTACGCCGGCGAGGTCGTGCGCCGCAAGGCCGGAAAGAGTGGGAAGTAACCATGGCTGTGAAGTCGAAGACAGACGCGCGTTCGCGTCGTCACGCCCGCCTTCGCAAGAAGGTCATCGGCACCGAGGCGCGTCCGCGCCTGGTCGTCACGCGTTCGGCCCGCCACGTGTTCGTGCAGGTTGTGGACGACAGCAAGGGCCACACCGTGGCATCCGCGTCGACCCTCGAAACCGACCTTCGTACGTTCGACGGTGACAAGACCGCGAAGGCCCGCAAGGTCGGCGAACTCGTCGCCGAGCGTGCCAAGGCCGCCGGCGTCGAAGACGTCGTGTTCGACCGTGGTGGCAACCGCTACGCGGGCCGGGTCGCGGCAATCGCCGACGGCGCCCGCGAAGGGGGGCTGAACCTGTGAGTGAAATCAAGGAGACCAACGTGACCGAGCCGGCTGCTGCTGCCGCCACGACTGAGGCGCCTGCTGAGGCGACCACCGAGCGGGAGCGCGAGCCCCGCCGCGGTGGCCGTGAGCGCAACGCCAACCAGCGTGACCGCGGTTCGCGTGACGCGGACAAGAGCCAGTTCCTGGAGCGCGTCGTCACGATCAACCGCGTGTCGAAGGTCGTCAAGGGCGGCCGCCGCTTCAGCTTCACGGCCCTCGTGGTCGTGGGCGACGGAAACGGCGTCGTCGGGGTCGGCTACGGCAAGGCCCGAGAGGTCCCCCTCGCGATCTCGAAGGGTGTCGAAGAGGCCAAGCGCAACTTCTTCCGCGTTCCCCGTGTCGGCTCCACCATCCCGCACCCGGTGCAGGGTGAGGCCGCTGCCGGTGTCGTGCTGCTGCGTCCGGCATCGTCCGGTACCGGTGTTATCGCGGGTGGGCCTGTGCGCGCCGTCCTCGAGTGCGCCGGCATCCACGACGTCCTCTCGAAGTCGCTCGGCTCGTCGAACACGATCAACATCGTGCACGCGACCGTCGCAGCGCTCAAGCAGCTCGAGGAGCCGCGCGCGGTCGCCGCGCGTCGTGGCCTCGAGTTCGACCAGGTCGCCCCCGCCCGGCTCGTCCGTGCCGAGGCTGAGGCTGCCGCGGCCGCACAGAAGGTAGGTGCCTGATGGCTTCGCGGCTGAAGGTCACGCAGACAAAGTCCAAGGTGAGTGAGAAGCAGAATCAGCGGGACACGCTGCGCTCGCTCGGTCTGAAGCGGATCGGCGACTCTGTCGTCCGCCCCGACGACGCGCAGACGCGCGGCTACGTCCGGACCGTCGCTCACCTCGTGAAGGTTGAGGAGATCGACTGATGGCTGAGAACGAAAAGGTCGAGGCCGTCAAGGCTGAGGCTCCCAAGAAGAAGGCCGCCCCCAAGGCTGCCGCAAAGAAGGCGCCCGCCAAGGCTGCTGCTGACAAGGCGACCACCGCCAAGAAGGCACCCGCCAAGAAGGCCGCTCCGAAGGCGGATGCCCCGGCAGCGCGCCCCGGCGTGCTCAAGGTGCACCACCTGCGTCCCGTTCCCGGGTCCAACACCGCCAAGACCCGCGTGGGTCGCGGTGAGGGCTCGAAGGGCAAGACGGCCGGTCGTGGCACCAAGGGCCAGAAGGCCCGCTACCAGGTCAAGGCCGGCTTCGAGGGTGGGCAGATGCCGCTGCACATGCGCACCCCGAAGCTCCGCGGGTTCAAGAACCCGTTCCGGGTCGAGTACCAGGTCGTCAACCTCGAGAAGCTCGCCGAGCTGTACCCCAAGGGTGGAGAGGTCACCATCGGCGACCTCGTCGCCAAGGGTGCCGTTCGCAAGAACGAGAAGGTCAAGGTGCTCGGCACCGGCGACATCGCGGTCAAGCTCACAGTGTCGGTCGACAAGGTCTCGGGTTCTGCCGAGCAGAAGATCGTCGCCGCGGGCGGTTCGGTCAAATAGCAGTGAAGCCGCGAGGGCTGGAGCAGGTCTCCAGCCCTCGCTGCTGTCTCCGGAGCCGCCCCCGCAACGTCGAGGGGTGCGCCCTGCGTTACTCTTGTTGACGGTGCGCCCCGTCGCGCACCGGCATCCCTTCTGGAGGCATCCTCTTGTTCAGCGCTATCGCGCGGGTCTTCCGTACCCCTGATCTACGTCGGAAGATCGCATTCACACTGGCGATCATCGCCCTGTACCGGCTCGGCGCGCATGTGCCGGCCCCCTTCGTCGACTTCCCGAACGTGCAGGCCTGCCTCGCGGCGAGCGCCGGCACCGAGGGTCTGCTGTCGCTGGTCAACCTGTTCTCAGGTGGCGCGCTGCTGCAGCTGTCGATCTTCGCGCTCGGCGTCATGCCGTACATCACGTCGACGATCATCATCCAGCTCCTGCGCGTGGTCATCCCGCACTTCGAGACCCTCTACAAAGAGGGCCAGTCGGGCCAGGCCAAGCTCACGCAGTACACCCGCTACCTGACGATCGCGCTGGCGCTGCTGCAGTCCACGACGCTCGTCACGGTCGCCCGCAGCGGTCAGCTGTTCGGATCGTCCGGCGTCCCGGAGTGCCAGGATCTCCTCACCAACACCATCTGGTGGGCGCAGCTGCTGATGATCATCACGCTGACCGCCGGCACCGGCCTCATCATGTGGTTCGCCGAACTCGTCACCGAGAAGGGCATCGGCAACGGCATGTCGATCCTGATCTTCACCTCGATCGCCGCAGCGTTCCCCGCATCGCTGTGGGCCATCGCGCAGACGAAGGGCTTCGAGGTCTTCCTCCTCGTCGTCGCCGTCGGCATCGTGGTGATGACGCTCGTGGTGTTCGTCGAGCAGTCCCAGCGCCGCATCCCGGTGCAGTACGCCAAGCGCATGGTCGGCCGTCGCACCTATGGCGGCACCAACACCTACATCCCGATCAAGGTGAACATGGCCGGCGTCGTGCCCGTCATCTTCGCCTCGTCGCTGCTGTACATCCCCGCCCTGATCGCGCAGTTCAACCAGCCGCAGGCTGGCGAGACCGTGCCGGGCTGGGTCGCCTGGATCCAGCTGTACCTGGTGCGGGGCGACCACCCGCTCTACATGCTCCTGTACTTCCTGCTCATCGTCGGCTTCACGTACTTCTACGTCGCGATCACGTTCAACCCGGTCGAGGTCGCCGACAACATGAAGAAGTACGGCGGCTTCATCCCCGGCATCCGTGCCGGCCGGCCGACCGCCGAGTACCTGGACTACGTGCTCACCCGCATCACGCTGCCCGGCTCGATCTACCTCGGTCTGATCGCGCTGCTTCCGCTGATCGCGCTGGCCCTCGTCGGTGCGAACCAGAACTTCCCGTTCGGCGGCACCTCGATCCTGATCATGGTCGGCGTCGGTCTCGAGACGGTCAAGCAGATCGATGCGCAGCTGCAGCAGCGGCACTACGAAGGGCTGCTCCGGTGACGGGGGCGCGCGACGCGCGTCACGTCCGGCTCCTGATCGTCGGGCCGCAGGGCTCAGGCAAGGGCACCCAGGGCATCCGCATCGCGGAGGGCTTCGGCATCCCGGCCATCTCGACCGGGGACATGTTCCGGGCCGCGGTGGCGAGCGGCTCCGAGCTCGGCACACAGGTCACCGAGATCATCCAGGCCGGCAACCTCGTGCCCGATGAGCTGACCAGCGCGGTCGTGCGCGACCGGCTGTCGCAGCCGGATGCCGCGAGCGGCTTCCTGCTCGACGGCTACCCGCGCAACCTGGGCCAGGTCGCAGACCTCGACGCCTTCCTCGGCGGACGCGGTGAAGAGCTGGACGCGGTGATCGAGCTCGTGGTGCCGCGCGACGAGAGCATCTCCCGCCTGTCGCTGCGTGCAGCGAAGCAGGGTCGCAGCGACGACACCGAAGAGGTCATCGTCAACCGGCTCGCGATCTACGAGCGTGAGACGGCCCCGATCCTCGATGTCTACCGGCCGCGCGGCATCGTCGTCGAGATCGACGGCGTCGGCTCGCTCGACGAGATCACCGACCGGATCGTCGCCGCTCTCGAGGCCCGTGGCCTCGCGCGCGCTGCCGCCGCCTGACGTGGTCGCGTTCCGCCGCTCGATCTACAAGTCGCCCGCCCAGCTGCGGTCGATGGTGGAGCCCGGGCTGATCACGGCCGCCGCGCTGGCCGCGGTGCGCACCCTGATCGCACCGGGTGTCACGACGGCGGAACTGGATGCCGAGGCATCCCGTGTCATCGGCGCTCGGGGCGCGCTCTCGAACTTCCAGATGGTGCGCGGGTACCGCCACACGATCTGCACGTCGGTCAACGAGCAGGTCGTGCACGGGATCCCGTCCTCGCGCGTGCTCGAGCCGGGCGATATCGTCTCGATCGACGCGGGCGCGGAGTATCGCGGCTGGAACGGCGACTCGGCCTTCACGGTCGTCGTGCCGGACCCGTCGCGCCCCGAGGTCGTCGCCGAGCGCGAGCAGCTGTCCCGCATCACCGAGGGTTCGCTGTGGGCGGGGATCGCGGCGCTTGCCACGGCCCGCCACCTGGGCGAKGTCGGCGGCGCGGTGCAGGACTACATCGTCGCGTCGGGCCTCGGCTACGGCATCCTGCGCGACTACGTCGGCCACGGCATCGGCCGCAAGATGCACGAGTCGCCGTCGGTGTTCAACTACCGCGTCCCCGAGGACGGGCCCGATGTGCGGCCCGGCCTCGCCGTCGCGATCGAGCCGATGGTCGTCATCGGAGACCAGGCGACCTTCATCGAGGACGACGGCTGGACCGTCTCGACGCTCGACGGCACCGCCGGCTCCCATTGGGAACATAGCGTCGCCGTGCATGATGGCGGGATCTGGGTGCTGACGGCACCCGACGGCGGGGCCGCGGGCCTCGCGCCGTTCGGTGTCGTGCCGACGGCGATCGACTGAGAGGCAGAGGTATGGCTGCGGCTGCACGCAAGGTGAACTGGTTCGCGATCTGGATCAGCGTGGGGGTCGTCGTGGCGCTCGTGGTCGTCGGCGGACTGGTCGTGTGGATGAACAACGCGGCGACCTCGACCGCACCCGGTCAGTCTCCGGAGGCCTCGAACATCGACACCGAGACCGGCGCGATCATCGTGGGCGACGGCGCGGACGTGCTCGACACCTACATCGACTTCATGTGCCCGATCTGCAACGACTTCGAGCAGAGCTACGGCTCGACGATCGAGGGCCTGGTGGACGACGGGACGATCACCCAGAACATCCACCCGATCTCGATCCTCGACCGGGCCTCGCAGGGCACCGAGTACTCCACCCGGGCTGCCAGCGCGATGTACTGCGTCGCAGTGGCGGATGCCGAGGCATCCGTCCCCTTCATGCAGGCGATGTACGCGAACCAGCCCGCGGAGGGCTCGACGGGACTGACCGACGACCAGATCCTCGCGATCGCCGAGGGCGTCGGCGTGACCGGCATCGACTCGTGCGTGAACGACGGGATCTACATGGACTACGTCACGGCCATGACCAAGAAGACCCCGGTCAAGGAGGGCGCCGCCGGCATCGGCACTCCCACGGTGGTGCTGAACGGCGAGATCCTGACGCTGACCGGCGACCCCAAGGCCGACCTGGTGACCCCCCTCCAGGGCTGACCCTCCCCTCTGCTTCTACTTCGCGTCGAGCCGATACGTTCGCCGCGAGTCGATACGCTCCCCATGGTGGGAACGGTATCGGCTCGACGGCAACGTCTCGGCTCGCGCTGGGTTTTCGCGGCGGCGGCTCCTCCCGAGAAGGGATGGCGGCGGGGGATTCCACACCTAAGGGACGGGTCGGATGCCGGGGCCCAGCCTGGAGGCACGGTTGTGGCGTGCGAATCTCGGATGCTCGTGGCCACCTGCTGTTCCGCTCGGACCTCGAGGCAAGAGGGCTGAGCGACAGAGCGGTGTCGGCTGCGCTCGCTGATGGGACGCTGCGGCGGGTGCATCGGGGCGTCTACGCGAAAAGTCGGTGTGGGACGCGCAGTACTCCGAGGGTCGTCATCTGCTGCAGGTGGTGGCCGTCGACGCGCAGCGCTCGAGCTCCGAGGCGCCGTACTCGCACGTCTCGGCTGGAGCGATCCACGAATTGCCGCTCTTCCGGCTTACCCCGACGCACGTCCACACGAGCAGTGCGGGGCTCGATGGCCACACGAACAGCGGGCGTCCCGGCATCGCCAGGCACGAGATCGAAGTGGCGGCGACCGAGCGCACGACGATCGACGGGATTCCGTGCACGACCCTGGCGCRCACCGTCGCGGACATCGTCCGAACGGTGCCGCTCGAGGCCGGGCTGTCAGTAGCGGACGCTGCCCTCCGCAAAGTCGCGTGGGACGGCTCTGCTCACATGTACCACTCGGCCGCGGCCCAGGAATTCATCGCCGAAGTCCTCACTATCGCAGAGCGCCACCGCAGGGCGCGGGGAGTGCGACGGGCGCGGTTGGTGATGGGCCTCGCCGACGGACGTGCCCAGCTGCCTGGCGAGAGCGTCAGCCGGCTGTACCTGCTCGACCTCGGATTCCGGGTTCCGCAGCTGCAGGTACCGATTCCCTCCCCGCATGACGGCTTCTACTACGTCGACTTCGACCTGGGGGACGCCTGGGGCGAGTTCGATGGCAAGGGCAAGTACCTGCTGCAGGCCGAAGAGCGTGGCATCAGCCTCGAGCAGGTCATGCTCGAGGAGAAGCAGCGCGAGGACTGGATCCGAGGCACCACCCACCRCAGGATGCCTCGGTGGGGGTCGGCGGACATCAAGTCTTCCGCGACGCTCGGGTCGCGGCTGGCCGCCTTCCATGTGCACCCACCCCGCTGAGCGTCACACCGCTCGCGAGCTGTGACGTTGTCCGCGAGTTGTGACGTTGCCGACGGTCGCTGGCGTATCGGCTCGCCGGGAACGTCTCGGCTCGTGGGCGCGGGCTGAGGTCTCGTCAACGGCGGGGACCCCGTCTGCCTCCCGAGCGGCGAGCCCTCGCGAGCCGTGACGTTGTTCGCGAGCCGTGACGTTGCCGACGGTTGCTGGAGTATCGGCTCGCCGGGAACGTCTCGGCTCGTGCACGGGAGTCAAGCACGGCCAGGCCGAGGGAGACGAGGGCGAGCACCCCCGCCGGGGCCCGCGCGGGTTTGCCGACCTATCCTTTATCACGTATGCTTGATCTTTGGTGCGTTGCGCCCTTGTTGGCGTGTCCAGGCACCAAACCCCCATCCACCGCAGACCGACCGGTTTGCACAAGTGTTAGCGAGCGTATGGCGAAGAAAGACGGTGTCATCGAGATCGAAGGCGTGATCTCCGAGGCGCTGCCCAACGCGATGTTCCGCGTTGAGCTCAGCAACGGACACAAGGTCCTCGCCACGATTTCGGGCAAGATGCGGCAGAACTACATCCGCATCATCCCGGAGGACCGCGTGGTCGTGGAGCTCAGCCCCTACGACCTCACCCGCGGCCGCATCGTCTACCGCTACCGCTAGACCCGGTCGAGAAGTAACGTCCCGGGCGCTCGCGCGCCCGCCCGACGAAGACAGCGAAACAGGAAACATCATGAAGGTCAAGCCCAGCGTCAAGCCGATCTGCGATCACTGCAAGGTGATCCGCCGTCACGGCGTCGTCATGGTCATCTGCAAGTCGAACCCGCGCCACAAGCAGCGTCAGGGCTAGTCACAGATTTGTCGGATGCCGCGGCACGCGGCATCCGGAACTCCACAACTGAATACACATAAAGGCAGCACCAGAACCGCGTAAGCGGGGACACCCCGGGTTGGAGGCCCGGGCACAGATGCTGCTCCACACCTCCACGTCACTCCTAGGAGATGCGCATGGCACGTCTTGCCGGCGTCGACATCCCGCGCGACAAGCGCGTGGTGATCGCCCTGACCTACATCTACGGTGTGGGTCGCACCCGTTCGAACGAAATCCTCACCGCGACCGAGATCAGCCCGGACGTCCGCGTGAAGGACCTCAGCGATGACCAGCTCATCGCGCTCCGCGACTACATCGACGCGAGCTACAAGGTTGAGGGCGACCTCCGCCGCGAGGTGGCAGCCGACATCCGCCGCAAGGTCGAGATCGGCTCCTACCAGGGCATCCGCCACCGTCGCGGCCTGCCCGTGCACGGTCAGCGCACCAAGACGAACGCGCGTACCCGCAAGGGCCCGAAGCGCACCGTCGCCGGCAAGAAGAAGGCCGGCCGCAAGTAACGCGGGCCCAGAAGGTTTAGGAGAAAACGCACATGGCACAGGCCAAGACCGCCGCGCGCAAGCCGCGTCGCAAGGAAAAGAAGAACATCGCGTTGGGCCAGGCCCACATCAAGTCGACGTTCAACAACACGATCGTCTCGATCACCGACCCGACGGGCGCCGTCATCAGCTGGGCTTCGTCCGGTGGCGTGGGCTTCAAGGGCTCGCGCAAGTCGACCCCGTACGCGGCCGGCATGGCCGCCGAGTCTGCTGCGCGTCAGGCGCAGGAGCACGGCGTCAAGAAGGTCGACGTCTTCGTGAAGGGCCCCGGCTCGGGCCGCGAGACCGCGATCCGCTCCCTCCAGGCCGCTGGCCTCGAGGTCGGCTCGATCAACGATGTGACGCCCCAGGCTCACAACGGCTGCCGTCCCCCGAAGCGCCGCCGCGTCTGATCTTCGGACCCTTCGACAGGCTCAGGGACCCAACGGCTCCTGAGGGACCGATCGGCTCCTGAGCCTGTCGAAGGACCACCGCACGCTTCCGGATGCCTCGGCGCGAGGCATCCGCGAAAAAAACTCAACACACCTCATCAAATGCAAGTGTCAAATAGCGGGCACTTCGCCGAAAGGAACACATAGTGCTCATCGCACAGCGTCCCACTCTGACCGAGGAGAAGATCTCGGAGTTCCGCAGCCGCTTCGTCATCGAGCCGCTGGAACCCGGCTTCGGTTACACGATCGGCAACGCGCTCCGTCGCAGCCTCCTCTCGTCGATCCCCGGTGCGGCCGTCACGAGCATCCGCCTCGACGGTGTCCTCCACGAGTTCAGCACCATTCCCGGTGTCAAGGAGGATGTCACCGAGATCATCCTGAACATCAAGCGCCTCGTCGTCTCGAGCGAGCGCGATGAGCCCATCACGGCGTACCTGCGCAAGACGGGTGCCGGCCAGGTCACGGCGGCGGACATCTCCGCTCCCGCCGGTGTGGAGATCCACAACCCCGAGCTGGTCATCGCCACGCTGAACGACACCGCGAAGTTCGAGCTCGAGCTCACCATCGAGCGTGGCCGTGGCTACGTGTCGGCGACGCAGAACCGCAACGAGTACGCCGAGGCGGGTCAGATCCCGATCGACTCGATCTACTCGCCGGTGCTCCGCGTGAGCTACCGCGTCGACGCGACGCGCGCAGGGGAGCGCACCGACTTCGACAAGCTCGTCCTGGACGTCGAGTCGAAGTCGTCGATCGCCCCGCGCGACGCCGTCGCTTCGGCCGGTCGCACGCTCACCGAGCTGTTCGGTCTCGCCCGCGAGCTGAACGTCGAGGCCGAGGGCATCGAGATCGGCCCCGCGCCGGTCGAGACCGTCCTGTCGAACGAGCTGTCGATGCCGATCGAGGACCTCGATCTGTCGGTGCGCTCGTACAACTGCCTCAAGCGCGAGGGCATCAACACGGTGTCCGAGCTCGTCGCCCTCTCGGAGACGCAGCTCATGAACATCCGCAACTTCGGTCAGAAGTCGGTCGACGAGGTGCGCGACAAGCTCATCTCGCTCGGTCTGTCGCTGAAGGACTCGGTTCCCGGGTTCGATGGCGCGCACTTCTACGGCGGCTACGACGACGAGACCATCTGACGGATGCCGAGGCCCGGCGGCGACGCCGGGCACAGGCATCCTGAGCCGAACCTTTTCCCACTGGAGTAATTGATATGCCCAAGCCCACGAAGGGTCCCCGCCTCGGCGGCGGTCCCGCCCACGAGCGCCTGCTGCTCGCGAACCTCGCTGCTGCGCTGTTCATCCACAAGAGCATCACCACCACCGAGACCAAGGCCAAGCGCCTGCGTCCGCTGGCGGAGCGCCTTGTCACGTTCGGCAAGCGCGGCGACCTGCACGCCCGCCGCCGCGTGCTGTCGGTCATCGGCAACAAGGAGGCCGTGCACGAGCTCTTCACCGAGATCGCGCCGCTCGTCGCCGACCGTCCGGGTGGCTACACCCGCATCACCAAGATCGGCAACCGCAAGGGCGACAACGCCCCCATGGCTGTCATCGAGCTCGTGCTCGAGCCGGTGAACCCGAAGGCCAAGAAGGCTGCTGCTTCTTCGTCGAAGCCGGCCGCCAAGGCTGCTCCGGCTCCCGTTGAGGAGGCTCCGGTTGAGGAGGCTCCCGCCGAGGACGTCGTCGACGCCGGTGCCGAGTCGCCCGAGGAAGGCGCGGCCGCTGAGGCCGTCGCCGAGGAGGCTGTCGTCGCCGACGACGCCGCCGCCGATGAGGCCAAGGCCTGACGCACAGCTCCACACGCACGCGAGACCCGCACGCCCTTCTGGGTGTGCGGGTCTCGCCGCGTTCGGGGTGTCGTTGCCTGCCCCCCCACTCTTCGTGTCGAGCCGATACGTTCCCATCGAACCGATACGCAGGCCACCGTGGGGACCGTATCGGCTCGCGCGAAACGTATCGGCTCGTGGTGATGGCGGCGAGGCTGACCCCGGCCGGGTGGGCAGACAAGAACATCCCGGGTCACAACTGCCACACGGGTCACATCCGCCCCTATCGGTCGGGGCGCCCGCCCCGCTATCCTGAGCGGATCCCCTGGGGTTCTGGGGATCTGGGGTAATCAGGAGTCAACGTCACCAGCGTTTCCGGAGATCGGACAACCGCGTCCGACGAAGTCGTTCCGGCCGCGGTCACCGCCGATTGGGTGGGCACACCGCGGCCGCGTCAGCGTGCCGGTCTGTCGATCTACTCGATCCTGCTGATCATGCTGCTGTCGGTGAGCGTGCTGTCGAGCATCGTGGTCGGCGTCATCGGCTACGTGAACGGCACCCAGGCCCTCCGCTCCATCGCGACCGAGAAGCTCGTCGAGATCCGCGAGAGCCGCGCCCGCGAGGTCACCGAGCTGTTCGCGACGATCGAGAACGCCGTGCGCCTCGGCGCGATGAACGAGACCAGCAAGCAGGCGGCCGTCGCCTTCACCGAGGGCTTCGCCGAGCYGCAGGCGCAGGAGCTGGATGCCGCGGCATCCGCTGCCGTCGACGGCTATTACGCCGACACCTTCGCCGCGCAGCTGTCCGAGGCGACCGGCAAGGATGTCGACGGATCCACCTTCACGCCGAAGGATGCTGCGGCCCAGTACCTGCAGTACCACTACGTGATCCCCTACGAGACGTGGGAAGACGCGATCAAGGTCGACGACGCGGGCGACGGCAGCGCGTGGTCGGCGGCGCACGCGCAGTACCACCCCTACTACCGCGCGATGACCGAGCTGCAGGCGTTCGAGGACGTCCTGATGATCGACACCGCGGGCAACGTCGTCTACACGGCGTACAAGGGCGTCGACCTTGGCACGAACCTGATCGACGGACCGTATCGGATGTCGAACCTGGCCGGCGCGTATCGCGAGGCCATGAGCAGCAACATCGTGGGCGACGTCGTGCTCGCCGACTTCGCGGGCTACAGCCCGAGCCTCGGCAATCCCGCCGGCTGGGCCGTGACCCCGATCGCGGTGGACGGCACGGTCATCGGAGCGCTCGCGGTGGAGCTGCCCATCGACCGGATCAACGACGTCATGACCGTGAGCGGGGAGTGGGCCGACAGCGGCCTGGGCGCCACCGGCGAGACCTACCTGGTCGGGCGCGACGGGTTCATGCGCTCGATCTCGCGGCAGCTGCACGACTCCCCGGAGGACTACGCGAAGGCCGCCATCGCGGCGGGCCTCTCTCCGGCCGCGGCGGCGCTGAGCGTGCAGAACGGCAACACCCTGCTGCAGCAGACGATCGGCGGCGACGCGGTCACCCGCGCATTGACGGGGGAGAGCGGCACCCTGCTCGCCGATGACTATCTCGGCCGCAGCAGCCTCACCTCGTACGCGCCGGTGAACGTCGACGGTCTCAACTGGGTGATCATCGCCCAGGAGTCGTACGAGGAGGCGATGGCTCCGGTCGAGGACTTCACCCGCAACCTGATCCTCTCCACCGCCGCGATGATCATCTTCGTCTGCCTGCTCTCGCTGGTGCTCGCCCAGGTCTTCGTCCGGCCGCTGCGCCGGCTGAAGGAGGCGGCCAACCGCATCGCGAAGGGCGATGAGGGCGTCCAGGTCGACGCCGGCACGAGCGACGAGCTCGCCGACGTCGCGACCGCCTTCAACGACATGAGCCGCAGCCTGCTGGTGAAGTCGCACCTGCTCGAGGAGCAGGAGAAGGCGAACGAGCGGCTCATCCTGTCGTTCATGCCCGAGGGGATGGCCGATCGCTACCGGCACGGCGACGAGGCGATCACCCAGGACAACGAGGATGTCACGGTGATCTTCGCCGACATCGTCGGGTTCGAGGAGCTCGCACTGACCCTCTCTTCCGAAGAGGCCGTCACCAAGCTCAACGAGCTCATCCGCATCTTCGATGAGGCCGCGGTGCGCCTCGGCGTCGAGCGCGTGCGCACGACCCGGCAGTCCTATGTCGCGAGCGTCGGCCTCGGCACGCCGCGGGTCGACAACGCGCGCCGCGCGGTCGAGTTCGCGATCGAGCTCAACACGATCCTCGAGCGCTACTCCGCCCACCAGGGCGTCGAGCTCGGCCTGCGCGCCGGCCTCGACTCCGGTCAGGTGACGAGCGGCCTCATCGGGCGCGCCCGCATCGTCTACGACATGTGGGGGGATGCCGTGAACCTGGCGTTCCGCGTACAGGGCGGGTCCGACGAACCGGGCATCTACATCACCCAGCGCGTCGCGGACCGCATACCTGACACGATCCCGGTCACCGCCGCGGGCGAGGTCGACACCAAGACCGGCACGCAGCGGGTCTGGCGGATCGACACCGCCGTTCCGGTCACCGGGAGCTGAGGCATCCGATGGGAGACATCACCGCGCAGCCGTGGTTCTGGCCCGCCGTCATCGTCTCGGTCGGCCTGCCGCTCGTGCTCATCGGGCTGACCGAGCTCACGAACGCGCTGGCTCGCCGCGGCAGCCGCTCGGCGCCGATCGTCGCGATGGTGCGCAACTACCTGGTGCCGGTCGCCGGGATCCTGGTGCTCATCTCGCAGCCCGACGCGTGGGAGGGGTCGGGCACCTGGCCGCGGGTCGTCTGGACGATCTTCGGCCTGCTCGTCATCGTCATCACGATCAACGCCATCAACCACCTCGTCTTCCACCGGGCCGAGAAGGGGTCGTGGCGCGACCGGTTCCCGACGATCTTCAGCGATCTGATCCGGTTCGTCTTCATCATCGTCGGCATCGCGCTGGTGTTCTACTGGGTCTGGGATGCCGATGTCGCCGGCGTCTTCGCGGCGCTGGGGATCACCTCGATCGTCGTCGGACTCGCGCTGCAGAACGCGGTCGGCTCGATCGTGTCCGGTCTGTTCCTGATCTTCGAGGCGCCGTTCCAGCTCGGCGACTGGATCGACTCGGGCGGCACCCGCGGGCAGATCATCGAGGTCAACTGGCGCGCGGTGCACCTCGACACCGGCAACGGGATCGTGATCATGCCGACGGCAGAGCTCGCCGACGGGGCGTTCGTGAACCTGTCGCGGTCGCTCGACCCGTTCGCCGCCCAGGCGGAGGTGTCGTTCTCGACGGACGACGCCCCGGTGCGGGTGCGCTCCCTCATGATCGAGGTCGCGCGCGACATCCCGCTCGTCGCCGAGAACCGCGAGCCGACCGTCACGACGGTCGGCAATGCGACCTATCGGGTGATGATTCCGCTGACGTCGCCGGGCGACGAGCAGGCCGTGCTCGACGCGTTCACGACCCGCCTCTGGTATGCCGCGCGCCGCGCCGACCTGCACCTCGATGGGGATGCGACCGACGAGTGGAACTCCGCGGAGCGGCTCGACGCCGCCCTCCACCAGATCTCGCCCTCACTCAGTCTGAGGCCGGAGGATGCCGCGGCCCTCGCCACGACCGCACGCCTGGAGCGCTACTGCGCGGGCGAGGTGATMCTGCGGCCCGGCGTCGTGCCGCACGCGACGCGGTTCATCCTCGCCGGACGCGTGATGCTCGGCGTGCCGACCGACTCGGGATTCGTGCAGATCACCGAGCTGCGCCGCAACGACGCGGTCGGCCTCACGGCGCTCACCCGCGGCGCGACCATTTCGCGGGCGATCGCGCTCACCGAGGTCGAGGTGGTTTGGATCCCGGTCGAGGTGCTCGACGAGATCGTGCGCTCGCACCCGGTGCTGGCGCGCGAGATCGTGCGCGAGAACGAGAACCGCGTGCGCCTGGCCCGCTCGGCGCTGCAGGCGGTCGGCGAGACGCTCGACCTCAGCCGGCGCGTCTTCGGCTGACCCTTGGGTTGCTGGTCTGGCCGCGCGCCGGAGCGTTCGCGAGCCGTGACGTTGTTCGCGAGCCGTGACGCTGCCGACGGTTGCGGACGTATCGGCTCGATGGGAACGTATCGGCTCGACGGGGAAGTGTGACGGCTCCCCGGGGACGGACGGATGCCGCGGCCATAGGCTGGGGCGGTGCGCATCCGCCTCGACATCGCCTACGACGGCACGCACTTCCGCGGCTGGGCGCGGCAGCCCGGGCTCCGCACCGTGCAGGGGACCCTCGAGGACGGCCTGGCGCGGATCCTCGGCGGCGAGCCCCGGCTGGTCGTCGCGGGCCGCACCGATGCGGGGGTGCACGCGACCGGCCAGGTCGCCCACCTCGACCTCGACGAACCGCAGCAGCAGCGACTCGCGGCACGGCAGCAGCAGCGGGCCGCGGCATCCGAC